>NZ_CP044125.1:1500000-1757500 GCF_016864575.1 Rhizobium sp. BG4 | reverse complement strand
CTGTCTCCAACATAGACTCAGTGAAATTGAATTCCCCGTGAAGATGCGGGGTTCCTGCGGTCAGACGGAAAGACCCCGTGCACCTTTACTATAGCTTTACACTGGCATTCGTGTCGGCATGTGTAGGATAGGTGGTAGGCTTTGAAGCGGGGACGCCAGTTTCCGTGGAGCCATCCTTGAAATACCACCCTTATCGTCATGGATGTCTAACCGCGGTCCGTTATCCGGATCCGGGACAGTGTATGGTGGGTAGTTTGACTGGGGCGGTCGCCTCCGAAAGAGTAACGGAGGCGCGCGATGGTGGGCTCAGACCGGTCGGAAATCGGTCGTCGAGTGCAATGGCATAAGCCCGCCTGACTGCGAGACTGACAAGTCGAGCAGAGACGAAAGTCGGTCATAGTGATCCGGTGGTCCCGCGTGGAAGGGCCATCGCTCAACGGATAAAAGGTACGCCGGGGATAACAGGCTGATGACCCCCAAGAGTCCATATCGACGGGTTGTTTGGCACCTCGATGTCGGCTCATCGCATCCTGGGGCTGGAGCAGGTCCCAAGGGTTTGGCTGTTCGCCAATTAAAGCGGTACGTGAGCTGGGTTCAGAACGTCGTGAGACAGTTCGGTCCCTATCTGCCGTGGGTGTAGGAATATTGACAGGATCTGTCCCTAGTACGAGAGGACCGGGATGGACATATCTCTGGTGGACCTGTTGTCCTGCCAAGGGCATAGCAGGGTAGCTATATATGGACGGGATAACCGCTGAAGGCATCTAAGCGGGAAACCCACCTGAAAACGAGTGTTCCCTATCAGAGCCGTGGAAGACGACCACGTTGATAGGCCGGGTGTGGAAGTGCGGCAACGCATGAAGCTTACCGGTACTAATAGCTCGATTGGCTTGATCGTTCTCATTGATCAATGCTCATCAGGCGCCAAAGGCGCCTCATGATGCAAGACGTGTTCAAAACCAGCGAATAAAATGGCGAAGCGAAACTATTCGCTACTCACTAATCCCTATTCGCTCAAAATCCAGCTTCTCAATTGTTGCGCTTCGCTGACCTGGTGGTCATGGCGGGGTGGCTGCACCCGTTCCCATTCCGAACACGGCCGTGAAACGCCCCAGCGCCTATGGTACTTCGTCTTAAGACGCGGGAGAGTCGGTCGCTGCCAGGTCTGCTAAACGCAACATAAATCTTCTCATCACATTCTACGGCCCAAAGCCGATCAAAGGGCCGCTCGCAAAGCGGCCTTTTTGCTTTCGAGCCCTATATGTAGACTGAAATAGCGATGCACCGGATCTATAATGGTGCGTCCCTTACAGGAGACAACTCCTTCGGAGTTGCTCCGGCAGTAAGCGTAAATCGCCAAAGGCGTTTTACGCTATCGCGACAAAACCCAAAGGGTTTTGCGCTGGACGCGGGGTGGAGCAGCCCGGTAGCTCGTCAGGCTCATAACCTGAAGGCCGCAGGTTCAAATCCTGCCCCCGCAACCAAACTTCCCGACACACATCAAAGCCCGCCATCAGGCGGGTTTTTGCGTTTCTGGGCTGGAGATAAACCGCACCCTCACTCCTCCCGAAACGCTCAGCTCAACTGATCCGTCAATGGCTTTGTGAAAAACGACATCGCCGTCCGCTCCTGTGTCGAGATGAAGACTTCGACCGGCATGCCGGGCAGGAGTAGCAAGGTGTACCGTTGCTCCTTGGAGGTCGTGCGCGCCATAGCCGCAGTCCGGCACAGCTTCTGCCAATACGAAAACAGAAAAGGGCGCGACATCTGCCGCGCCCTTCTGGACTTCATCAAAGCAATCGAAGCCGGATCAACCTGCCCGCAGGCTGTAGCCGTTCACGGCATCGAGCATATCGCGGACCTTGCGGCGCTCGCCCTCGAGTTCCTGCGTCAGCGCCTGGTTCTGTGCGTTCAGCCGCTGGATCTGCACCTGCAGCTCGCGGATATCGGCGAAGTTGAGGCGGCGGCCGATGGTCAACAGGAGGTCGGCTGAATTGGTCTGCAGCGCGCGGCCGGTCACCGAGCTGTGGAAGCGGACTTCCTGGGCGTGATAGTCGATGACCGTCTGGGCGGCGACGGGATAGCCGAGATACTCCATAATCTGGAAGATCAGATCGCCGACCTTGTTCGGAGTGCCGGCGGCCGGCGTTGCAGCGGCACGCGTGTCGGAGATCAGATCCCATAGGCCGCGGAACATCAGATAGCCGAACTCGATCGGCTGGTCGTAGACCCATTCGAGATCGATGAAACTCAGCTTTTCGCCAACGATGAGATTGCGCGGGATCGCATCGAGCAGTGAGCCGGGCACACGGTCCTGTAGCTGCATCGGCGCGGGGATGCCCATGCCGGCAAGATGCTGGTCGAGCGCCTGCTTCCAGACACTGGTCCAGTTCGCAAGATGCTCGACGGACCAGCCGTCCTGAAGCAGGCAGCGCTTGCCGATATCGCGCCACACCAGACCGGTTTCAAAGACCTCGTCTTCAAGATTGATCTTCAGCGGCGATAGATTCATGCCGTTGTTGTCAGCCTGAATGGCTTCGCGCTCGACCACGAGCTGCTCGCCCTTGCGCACGAAGCGCACCAGCTTCTGATACTGCGCGTCACGGCCGCCGGTGAAGTGCGTGGCCATGACATCGTCCGCCGCCAGCGGCTGGGCGGAAGAGACAAGCAGGAAGGAGTTGGCGAGATCGCCCTGCAGGCCATTTCGCGCGATCACGTCCCAAGCGAGGTCCTGTTCGAAAGCAAGAATGCCGGGGCGCTGCGGGTCGGTCGCCGTCGCGCCGCGGATCAGCGGCGAGAAATCGGTCGGCAGGTCGGCGGTCAGGGCTTCCTCGTTCAGCACGAACCGGGGCAGCTTGTAATCCGGGAAGGGGAACCAGTATTTCTGATGTGGCAGGCCAGCGGCCGTGACGCGATGCGACAGCTCGCGCTTGCCGAAGGTAACGGGACCGTTCTGCGTATACTGATCCTCGACGCCGACCATCGGCCGCGCCAGATGATCTTCGGGGAAGCCGGCGAGGTATTTGAGGCCGATCTGGTTTTCGATGGCGATGATCAGCACGCCGCCCGGTGCAAGCAGCGAACGCGCCTTGGCAAGCATCCGCTCGATCGCATCCTGGCCATCTTCGGCACCGAAGAAGACGCGCGCATATTCCAGCACGCCGATCAGCGTCACCGTCGCGAACTTCTGATCGATTTCGAAATTCTGCAGCGGCTCGGCGAGAACCGTGACGTTCGGAAGGTCGCGGCAACGTTCGGCGATGGTCGCGGCACGGCGTGGGCTACCTTCGAGGGCAAGTACCTCGTGGCCTTCTTCGCCGAGGAAGCGCGTCATGGCACCCGCGCCAGCGCCAATTTCCAGGACGGGGCCGCGGATCAGGTGCTTGATCGGCCGGAACAGATTGGTGCGTGTCGGATTGAGATGGTAGTTCGAAGGCCAGTCGGTGATCGCCCGCTCAAGTTCCTTGGAGAAAAGCGAGGTATCGGCAGACAAGCGCATGACATCGAGGATCCGCATTTCCGATGCGTCGCCGTCGTTGTAGCGGAACGCGTCGCGCGTCGTCTCGTGGCTCCAGACCTTGCCGTTCTTGCGGTAACCCGATGCCTGTAAGAGGTCTTGCATGAATTCTCCAATACAGCCGCGGCTGATTCTGACGAAGGTTTGAGAGACCAATCGCAGAAGAGGCTGGACCGAAGCTGACGGACGAACCGGTGTGCGGCTTGCTCAAGACATCGCTGAAAACGAAAGAAGCCCGCTTTCGCGGGCTTCCCTGTTTCTTTCGATTGCCGGTCAGCTCCGGATCGTCGCCTTGCCCTCATCGACAAGCCGCTGCGCCGCTTCCGCGGGCGTCGTGCGCTCGAACGCCAACTCGTCGGCGATCGGCCGGAACAGGCGCTGGTCGAATTCGGTCGAGCCGAGCGGGGCCGGCGCCGGGTAATCGCCGACCTGATCCTTGAGCAGGTTGACATATTGAACCGTCGCCTGTTCCGTCGGGTTCAGGCCCGGCAGGATTGCCTCGCGCACGGCAGGGGACATCGGCACGCCGCGCTCGACGCCGAGGATCTTGCCGGCTTCGGGGCTGTTGACGAAGAAGTCGATGAATTTCGCGGCCGCCTCGCCGTTCTTGGTCGTCGCGCCGACGCTCCAGATCAATGCTGGGCGGTAGTAGTGCCCGGAGGGACCGCCCTTCTTTTCGCGCGGAAGCGTGGTGATCGCCAGCTTGTTCTTGGAGATCAGCTGGTAGCCGACGAGCTGGTTGGAATAGGCCATGCCCATCGCCGATTTGCCGAGCGCCAGCGCGTTGGTATCGATCGTGTTCTGGTCGAGCGTCTGGACGTCGGCGCCGACTGTGCCGCCCTTCTTGCGAAGATCTTCCCAGAAACTGTACCACTCCTTGGCATCGTCGACACCGAAGCCGAGCTTGCCATCGGCATAGAGGCTCTTGCCGCGCTGGCGCAGCCAGGCGTCGAAGACATAGGTATAGCGGGCGCCATAAGGGCCGCCCCAGTAATTGTCCTTGCCCGATGCCTTGGTGAGCTCGACGGCCAGCTTCGCATATTCGTCCCAGGTCAGATCCGTCGTCGGTAGCGGCAGGCCGGCTTTCTCGAAGGCAGCCTGGTCGAAGAACAGTGCGAAGGAATTGAGGCCGAGGCCGACGCCGTAGAGCTTGCCGTCGACGGTGGTCAGCTTCAGCATGTCCTTGCCGAAGGCATCGACCTTCAGCGTCGAGGGCACGAATTCGTCGAGCGCCAGGCAGGCGCCGCGCTTGGAATAGTCGGAAATCGTGCCGGGCTCGAGCTGGAAGACGTCGGCAATGGCGCGGCCGGCCATCTGTGTCGCAAGCTTGGTCCAATAGCCGTCGCCGCTCATGGATTCGCCGACGATCGTCACGCCGGGGGTCTTGTCCTGGTAGAGCTTGGCGACATCGAGCGTGCGCTTGGCACGGTCGTTCGAGCCCCACCACATGGCGCGCAGCTGCGCATCCGCCGCAAAAGCCGGTACGCCGCCGGCACCGAAAGCCAGGCCTGCCGTCACGCCGGCCGTGCCCATCAGAAATGAACGCCTGTTGATCTGCATGATGTTCCTCCTTTGGCTGCCCTCGCCGTCCTCCAACTTTGTCCGGGCATCTGGCGGCACAGCCTACGCAAAAAATGTCCGTTTGCAAGAAATTATATAAAACTTGCAAATTTGCATAATTTGCATAATGTCGCCCTATGAGCGAAACGAAATCCAAACGGCCGCGCCAGGCCGATATTGCGGCGCTGGCGGGCGTCTCCATCTCCACGGTGTCGCGTGTGCTTGCCAATGAGCCGGGCATTAGCGGCAGCGTGCGCGAACATATTCTGCGGGTGGCGGCCGAGCGCGGCTATCAGCCGAAGTCACTGATGGAAGCGCCGGCGGGCGGTCTGGCGTTGATCGCCAGCGACAGCGTTACCGGCGGTCTCAGCGTCTTCTATGAATCGATCGTAGAAGGCCTGCGCGCCGGGGCGATGGAAGCGGGCATGCCATTCGAAGTCCGGCTGCTGCGTGAAGACCGCGCGTCCCCCGATGCGATCAGGGGCCATATGGAAGCTACGAAGTCCGAGGGCTTGTTCCTCGTCGGTATCGACCCTTCGGACGTGCTGCGCCAATGGATCGAGGAGGAGAATGTGCCTGTCGTGCTGGTCAACGGCACGGATCCGCAGCTGAAGCTCGATGGAGTATCGCCCTCGAATTTCTTCGGTGCCTTCCAGGCGGCTGAGCGGCTGCTCGACGCAGGGCACCGGAAGATCCTGCATCTGACCGGCTCGCATCGCCACACGATCCGCGAGCGCGTTCGCGGCTTCGATACGGCAATTGCGACCCGCGGCGCGGAAAGCCTGTTGGTGCCAATGGATTTCTCCGGTAGCGCGACCCGGGAAGCGCATGAGCGCACTGCAGCACTGCTTGCCAAGGACAAGAGCTACACCGCCGCCTTCTGCATGAATGATTTCATCGCCGTCGGCGTTCTCGAGGCCGTCACCGAGGCCGGTCTTCGCGTGCCGGAAGATTTCGCCATCGTCGGCTTCGATGATCTTCCTTGCGCGATGATGACAAATCCGCCCCTGTCGACGATGCGTGTCGACAGGGCCGCGCTCGGGCGCGAAGCGATCGCGCTGATGATTGCCCGCTTCCGCGACAGGACTGCGCCTGCGCGCCACTTATGCCATGCGGTCGTCCCGGTCTCCGGGGGACTGTGCCAGATGCAAAAAATCGATGAGTGATGCAGATGACATATGATCCGGCCAGCGCCAATCCGCTTGTGGGCAATCCCCTGAAGACGCGCGACGACATGAGCCGCGCGCTTCATGCTCTCTTTGATCCGCTTCTGCCCTATTTTTCGGAAGGCAATGCGCGTGTCCGGCTTGATGGCGCCGGTGCGCATTTCGACCGGGCAGCAGCCGATCTCGAAGGTTTTGCCCGGCCGCTCTGGGGCCTTGCGCCGCTCGGCGCCGGCAAGGGGGAATTCGGGCACTGGCACCGCTTTGCGGAAGGCATCGCCAACGGTACCGATCCGGATCACCCGGAATATTGGGGCACCGTCAATGGCCGCGACCAGCGCATGGTCGAGCTCGCTGCGCTTGGCTTTGCAATCGCACTCACACCCGAAAAGGTCTGGGAGCCGCTGAACGCGAAGCAGCGCGCCAATGTGATTGCCTATCTCAAGCATGCCCGGCAGTTCGACTATGCCGACAATAATTGGAAGTTCTTCCGCATCTTCGTCGATATCGCGCTTGATCGCGTCGGCGCGGATTTCGATCGCAGCCTGACCAGGCAATATCTCGAAGAGCTCGAAGGCTTCTATGTCGGCGACGGCTGGTATCGCGATGGTAATGTGCGCCGTGTCGATCACTACATTCCCTTCGCCATGCACTTCTACGGCTTGATCTACTCGAAGCTGGTGGATGACGACTATGCCAGGCGCTATCGCGAGCGGGCGCTGCTGTTCGCCAGGGATTTTCGCCATTGGTTTGCCGATGATGGCGCGACGATCCCGTTCGGCCGCAGCCTTACCTACCGCTTTGCCTGCGCTGGCTTCTGGTCGGCCCTTGCCTTTGCCGATCTCGAGGCGCTGCCCTGGGGCGAGGTGAAGCATCTCTGCCTGCAGCATCTGCGATGGTGGCGCGACAAGCCGATGACCAATCGCGACGGCATTCTGTCGATCGGCTTTGCCTATCCGAACCTCTTGATGTCGGAGAGCTATAATTCCGCCGGTTCCCCCTATTGGGCCTTCAAGGCATTCCTGCCGCTGGCGATCCCCGAAAACCATCCGTTCTGGACCGCCGAAGAGAAAGTGCCTGCAGCCGGCGCCGTGACGCCGCAGCGTCATCCCGGCATGGTCATCATGCATACCGGGGAAGATGCGGTCGCCCTGTCGTCAGGGCAGGAAAATCTCCAGATGCGGTTTGGTACCGAAAAATACGCAAAATTCGCATATTCGGCCCGCTATGGCTTCAGCGTCGAGGCAGACGAGCGCAGCTTTGCCGGCGCCGCTTTCGATTCCGCGCTGGCCTTCAGCGATGACGGCCTGCACTACCGTGTCAGGGAAACCAACAGGGAAGCGAAGATCGCCGGCGATGTGCTCTATGCGAAGTGGTCGCCCTTCAGCGATGTCAGCGTGGAAACCTGGCTGGTGCCTGCCGCGCCGTGGCATTTGCGCGTTCACCGCATCAGATCGGATCGCGCTCTGCAGATCGCCGAGGGTGGGTTTGCGATCGCCAAGCGGGATTTCGATCTCGATAGACTGGAGGCGGAGACCGGCGCGGCGCATGCCATCGGTGAAGCGGATTTCTCCGGTATCGTCGATCTCGGCTCCAGCATCGAGCGACAGGGCTTTGTGCAGAAGGCGCTGCCGAACACCAATATGATCGCTGCCAAGACCCTCGTGCCGCAGCTCCGCGGTGCGATCAAGGCCGGTGAAACCGTGCTTGTGACGGCCGTGATTGCCACCGGAGACCAGCAGGCAGCAAAGACGGCCTGGCTGAAGCCTCCCGCAAAACCCGATCTTGTGGCGCTTGAGGCGCTGGTTGCCAAAGAAGGCGTCACCGTCAGCGCCATCGAAGCGCCGGGGCAGATGCCATGACAGGTCCCGGCATTGCGCTTGCCATGCAGCCCGGCCAGCGGACCGAACACGTGTTGCCGGATCAGCTTCTCGACCGGCTGGCGGGTCTCGGCACGCTTATCGACCGGCAACCGCTTGAGAATTTCGATGACGAGCGCGCCAGACGGGTTCTGGCGGACACCGAGATATTGATCACCGGCTGGGGCGCGCCCTTTGCCGGAGAAAACGTCCTTTCGCTCGCCAAGGGGCTGAAGCTCGTGGCGCATGCGGCGGGCACGGTGAAGGGTATCGTCGGCGAGGAGATCTTCAATGCCGGCGTCAAGGTCACGCATGCGGCGGAAGCCAATGCCGTGCCGGTGGCCGAGTTTACGCTTGCGGCCATTCTCTTCGCCGGCAAGCAGGTCTTCCGCTTCCGGGATTTCTATACCGCCGACCGCGACCGTGACCGCACCTATCCGATGCAGCGGCTGGCGATCGGCAACTACGGCCGCACCGTCGGCATCATCGGCGCTTCGCGGATCGGCCGCCGGGTGATCGAGCTGTTGAAGCCGTTCGAATTCAATATCGCCCTCTTCGACCCGACACTGAGCGCCGTCGAATGCGCGGCCCTTGGCACCGAAAAATGCGATTTGGATACGCTGATGCGCATCTCCGATATCGTCTCGCTGCACGCACCATCGCTGCCCTCGACGCGTCACATGATCGATGCGGGGAAATTGGCGCTGATGAAGGATGGCGCGGCACTGATCAACACGGCGCGTGGCGCGATCATCGATGAGGCCGCGCTGCTCGCGACCCTCGCCACCGGCCGCATCGATGCGGTCATCGACGTGACCGATCCTGAAGTTCCGGAGAAGGCATCGCCCTTCTACGACCTGCCGAACGTTTTCCTGACGCCCCACATTGCGGGGGCAGTCGGATTGGAGCGGGCAAGGCTGGGCGAAATGGCCGTTGACGAGGTGGAGCGCTTCCTGAAAGGCCAGCCGCTGCGCTATGCACTGACGCTCGCCGATCTCGACCGGGTTGCCTGAGGCGGCGAAAGCGACGCCTCAGGCCTGATTTGATTAGCCGGCTTTTATGCTGTTCGGCGAGCCGTCATTGGCAAGCTCGGGCATCAGCTCGGCGATCGAGACGACCTTGCCGGTTCGCGAGCTCTGCAGCGCCGCAATACCGCACAGAACCGACATGGCGCCCGCCCGCGTTCCGGCGCGCTGATGCAGGGCGTCGTTCATATCGGGCTTGAAGATCATGTTGCGCATCCGGTCGTCGCCACCGTAGTGGCCGCCCGACGAATGCGGAACGGTGATACGCTCGACGGCTTCCTTGCCGTTGGGGAAGTTGCGGATCAGCAGGATTTCGTCTTCCCGCTTCATCTCCCAGGGCTGCGCCTCGTACTGACGGATCTCGATGCGGCCTTTGGTGCCATTGAACGCCAGGTGATGGCCCTCGATCGGCTGGAAGGTGTTCAGCGAATAGGAAACGTGGACGTTATTGCGATAGCGGATGCTGACGACCATCGTATCGGGAATGTCGATATCCTCGCGGAAGACGCAGCCGTCGCGGAAATAGCCATCGACCTTCGAGGGATCCTCGTAGAGCGTGTCGAGGAAGGGATCGGCGCCGAGGTCGAGATAGTAGTCGCACTCGGCGGTGTGGGGACAGAGCTTGCAGCGCGGTCCGCGGAACGGGCCTTTGCGGCCGTAGTTCTGCAGGTCGGCGAAAGACGTCACGGCTTCCGGATCGCTGTCGAGATACCAGTTCAGCAGGTCGAAATGGTGGGTCGCCTTGTGAACGAAAAGGCTACCGGAATTCTCGGTATAGGCATGCCAGCGGCGGAAATAGTCGGCGCCGTGCTTGGTGTTCAGGTACCAATGGAAATCGACCGATGTGACGCGGCCGATCTCGCCGGAATTCAGCAGTTCCTTGATGCGCGCCGCCGTCGGCGCGTAGCGGTAGTTGAAGGACACGTCGACACGCTGGCCGGTGCGCTTCTCGGCATCCATGATCCGGCGGATCTTGTCGACCGCCGTCGTCATCGGCTTTTCGGTGATAACGTCGATGCCCGCCTCGAGCGCCCGAACGACGATTGCGTCGTGGGTGTGGTCAGGGGTGCAGACGATGACGAGGTCGGGCTTGACCTCCTTCAGCATCGCGTCGATGTCGTCATAGATCGGGGCGTTGCTGCCGATCATCGTGCGGGCGCGTTCTCCGCGCAGCGCATTCTTCTCGACGATGGCGACGAGATCGACATGCTCACGCCAGCCGGCGAGCAGGTCCTTCCCCCACATGGTGGTCCCGCGGTTACCGGTCCCGATCAGTGCAAAGCGGCGTTTCTCCATCGAATGATCCTCCTTCATACGTGCTGAAACGAATATATCCAATTAAACCAGGCAGCAGCTATGATACCGGTCGACGCAGGTCGCGATGACCTCGTCCGCCGGACGCTTCCACCAATTGTCTGCCGAAAAGATTTCCACCTCCTGCGCGCCGAAGAAGCCTGCCTCCTCGATCATGCGCCGGATGCTCTTCAGATCGATCACGCCGTCACCCATCATCCCACGATCGGTCAGCATGTCCTTGGTCGGAACCAGCCAGTCGCAGATGTGGTGGGCGAAGATGCGTTTCATGCGGCCGGCGCGGGCGATCTGCTCGGCAAGCTCCGGATCCCACCAGACGTGATAGACGTCGATAGCGACGCCGACATCGGTGCCGAGCTGCTCGCACATGTCGAGCGCCTGGCGCAGCGTATTCACGCAGGAACGATCGGCGGCATACATCGGATGTAGCGGCTCTATCGCCAGCGGCACGCCGGATGCCTTGGCATGGGGCAGGACGGCGGCAATGCCATCGGACACCATCTGCCGGGCAGCGCCGATATCGCGCGATCCACCGGCCAATCCACCAACGACGAGCACCAGGCAATCCGCACCGAGCGCTGCGGCTTCGTCGATCGCCCGCCTGTTGTCGTCGAGGTTCTTCTGCCAGTCGCCGTCATTGGCGGCCGGAAAGAAGCCGCCACGGCAGAGACCGGTCAGCTTCAGGCCGTTCGATTGGACGATGCGCACGGCTTCGTCCAGGCCGGCCTTGGCCACCTGATCGCGCCAGGGCGCAATCCTGGTAATGCCGTGCTTCAGGCAGATATCGACTGCTTCGGCAAAACCGCATTGCTCGCGGATCGTTGCGAGATTGATCGAAAGCCCGTCCACCTGCATGTCATGTCCTCCCTGACTGACCGGTCACTGCACGCCGTTAACGGCGAGAACCTGCTTCATGCGGCTGACGGCGAGATCCGGGTCGGCAAGCACGCGCGCCTTGTCGGCGAGCCGGAAGAGTTCGGCCAGATGCGTCAGCGACCGCGTGCTCTGCTGCCCGCCGACCATCGCGAAATGATCCTGCAGACCGTTGAGATAGGCGAGGAAGACGACGCCGGTCTTGTAGAAGCGGGTCGGCGCCTTGAAGATATGCCGCGAAAGCGGAACGGTCGGATCGAGCAGCTCGAAGAATTCATTGTTGTTCTGCCGCCCGAGCGCCTCCATGGCGGCGGAGGCCGCCGGCGCGATCGCATCGAAAATGCCGAGAAGCGCATCGGAATGGCCCTGTTCGTCACCGGCGATGAGCTCCGCATAATTGAAGTCGTCGCCGGTATACATGCGCACGGATTTCGGCAGCTGGCGGCGCATCGCCACTTCCTTCTCCTTGGAAAGAAGCGAAATCTTGATGCCGTCGACCTTGGCGGCATTGGCCTCGATGACCTCCAGGCAGGTCGACATCGCCTTGATGTGGTCGTCGTTGCCCCAGTAGCCCTCGAGCGCCGGATCGAACATCTCGCCGAGCCAGTGGATGATCACCGGTTCCTTTACCTGGCGAAGGATCCGGTCATAGACGCGGATATAGTCATCCGGCCCTTTGGCCGCAGCCGCCAGCGCCCGGCTCGCCATCAGGATGATCCGGCCGCCTTCGGCTTCGACGGTTTCGATCTGCTCTTCGTATGCCCTGATGATCGTATCGATCGTCACATCGGGTCCGGGTGTCAGGTGATCCGTACCGGCGCCGCAGGCGATCAGCGCATCGTCGCGCCCGCGCGCCTCGCGCAGCGCACGGCGGATCAGGTCACGCGCCTCGGGCCAACCGAGACCCATGCCGCGCTGCGCGGTGTCCATCGCCTCGGCAACGCCGAGCCCGAGATCCCATAGGCGATGGCGGAAGGCGAGCGTCCGCTCCCAGTCGATCGCCGGTGTCAGCCAGGGATCGTTATCGGCCAGCGGATCGGCAACCACATGTGCGGCGGCATAGACCACCCGCGGAAAATCCCTGGCCTTGCGCTTCTTCACTTCGATCGGCGAGCCGGTCAGCTGGTAGGCGGCGATCTTGCCGTCGAGCGGAAGGTTGATCGAGCCTACCATGATCAGAACTCCAGTGCGGGAACGTCGAGCCAGCGGCGTTCGGCCCAGGATTTCAGGCCGAGTTCGGCAAGCTGCACACCCTTGGCACCGGCTTCCATGCCGTAGGGCCACGGGGCATCCTCGGCGACGTGGCGCAGGAACATTTCCCACTGCGCCTTGAAGCCGTTGTCGAAGAGCTGCGTATCCGGCACTTCGTCCCAGGTCTTGTAGAAATCGATCGTCTGCGGCTGGTCGGGGTTCCACACCGGCTTCGGCGTGTTGACGCGATGCTGCGTCCAGCATTTCGTCAGACCGGCAACGGCCGATCCGTGGGTGCCGTCAACCTGGAAGGTCACGAGATCGTCGCGGCGCACGCGCACCGCCCAGGAGGAGTTGATCTGCGCGATCACGCCGCCATCGAGCTCGAAGGTCGCATAGGCGGCATCGTCGGTATCGCAATTATAGGTCTTGCCCTGCTCGTCGACGCGGCTGCCAATGTGGGTAGCGCCGAGGCAGGAGACGGCCTTGACCTCGCCGAACAGGTTGTCAAGCACATAGCGCCAGTGGCAGAGCATATCGAGGATGATGCCGCCGCCGTCGCCCTTGCGGTAGTTCCAGGACGGGCGCTGCGCCGGAACGCCCCAGTCGCCCTCGAAGACCCAGTAACCGAACTCGCCGCGGACCGAGAGAATCTTGCCGAAGAAGCCGGAATCGCGCAGCAGCGCCAGCTTGCGCAGGCCGGGCAGGAACAGCTTGTCCTGCACCACGCCATGCTTCAGGCCAGACTTGCGGGCCTTGCGCGCCAGCTCGAGTGCCACCTGCAGATCATCGGAGATCGGCTTTTCGCAATAGACATGCTTGCCGGCATCGAGCGCTCGCGAGAGCAGCTCGGCGCGCATCAGCGTCGTGCCGGCATCGAAGAAAATGTGATCGTCGGGATTGGCAAGCGCTGCGTCGAGATCGGTCGACCAGCGCTTGATGTTATGCTTGCGGGCAAGCTCTTCCATCTTGTCGCGGTTGCGGCCGACGATGATGGGATCGATCTCCAGTCTCTCGCCGGATTTCAGCAGAAGACCGCCCTGATCGCGGATCGCCAGGATCGATCGCACCAGGTGCTGATTGTATCCCATGCGGCCGGTAACGCCGTGCAAAATGATCCCGAGACGCGCCATTTTTTCCTCCCTGCCAATCGGTTTCCAGTGGGGAGCGGGCTTGGCCCGGCCCTCCCAAGCCGGTAACTAAACGGTTACTTGATGGCAGATGAAAACCGGACCTGTCAATAGGCAAATCCGGATTCGACTTTTCAGCGCTTGATTGAGGCGAGCGTCACATGGACGATATGGCGCTCCCAGGTGTCGAGATTTTCGGGCTGGATCAGCGGGCGGCCGAAGATTGTCGAGAGTGTGTACTGGTTGGAAAGATAGAAATATCCGAGCGATGCGATGGTCAGATAGACATGCAGCGGATCGGCGCTTTCGATGAAGACGCCCTCCTTCTTGCCGCGCTCGAGCACCTGGGCGAGTTCGCCGATCAGGTGCGAATGCAGTTCCTTCAGCCGCACCGATTGCCGCAGCCAGCGGGCGCGGTGCAGGTTCTCGGTCCCGAGCAGGCTCAGGAATTCCGGATGCTTGAGGAAATAGCGCCAGGTGAAGAGCGCGAGTTCGGTAATGCCCTCTTCCGGATTGCGGTCGCCGATATGCAGCTCGCGTTCGGCGGTGCGGATGCCGACATAGGCCTCTTCGAGGACGCGCAGATAGAGCTGCTCCTTGTCGCCGAAATAATGGTAGAGCATGCGCTTGTTGGTGCCGGCGCGCTCGGCGATGGCGTCCACGCGGGCGCCGCCCATGCCGTTTTCGGCAAACTCCTGCGTTGCCGCCTCGAGGATCGCAGCTTTGGTTCTTTCCGGGTCGCGTTGCAGCACGCGTTCGCCGGCGGCGCGCTTCGACTTTTTCTTTTCGCCAGTCTGGCCGGTATCGTTCATCGGCTTATCTCCCCAGACGCTAATGTTGCGCTCATAAGGCTTCGGTGCGAGGTTGTACAAGCGAAATTCGAGGAGGAAACCTCGCTGAATTATGACCGCTTGACAGGCTCGATGCTTGTCCATAGCTTGTAACCAATTAGTTATTTGTTGCAAGAGAAACCAGCAAGGAGCGTGTGGAGGCGCTCCCCAAGGGAGGAGGAAAAACAGATGACATTCAGCATTAATAGACGTGGTTTCATGGCGGGAGGGGCCTCGCTTCTCGCGCTTTCGGGTATGGGTATGCCTGCATTTGCGCAGGATGCCCGCCTGCGCCTTATCTGGTGGGGCTCACAACCCCGCGCAGACCGCACCAACAAGGTGTCGGATCTCTACAAGGCCAAGAATTCTGGTGTTTCGATCACCGGTGAATTCCTGGGCTGGGGCGACTACTGGCAGAAGCTCGCGACCCAGGTCGCCGGCAAGAACGCCCCCGACGTGATCCAGATGGATTATCGTTACATCGTCGAATATGCCCGGCGCGGCGCTCTTGCGCCCCTGGAATCCTACATGCCCTCGAAGCTGCAGCTCGGTGATTTCGATCCGGCCCAGATCGAAGGCGGCAAGGTCGACGGCCATCTCTACGGTATCAGTCTCGGCGCCAATTCAGCAGCCACGGTCGTCAATACCGTTGCCCTGCAGGAAGCAGGCATCGAGCCACCGAACAACAAGACGACCTGGGAAGAACTCGGCAAGATGGGCGCCGAGATCACCAAGTCTGGCAAGCGCAAGGGCTTCTTCGGCTTTGCCGACGGCAGCGGCGCCGAGCCGCTCTTCGAAAACTACGTCCGCCAGCGCGGCAAGGCGCTGTACACGGCGGATTCGAAGATTGCCTTCGGTGTCGACGACGCTTCCGAATGGTTCGACATGTGGGCGAAGTTCCGCGAAGCCGGTGCCTGTGTGCCGCCTGACGTTCAGGCACTCTACAAGGACACCATCGATACGGCCCCGCTCACGATGGGCAAGGCCGCGATCGACTACGCGCACAGCAACCA
This sequence comes from Rhizobium sp. BG4, assembly GCF_016864575.1. Classification (NCBI taxonomy): domain Bacteria; kingdom Pseudomonadati; phylum Pseudomonadota; class Alphaproteobacteria; order Hyphomicrobiales; family Rhizobiaceae; genus Rhizobium; species Rhizobium sp. BG4. The sequence continues at coordinate 1,742,025 of NZ_CP044125.1, read as the reverse complement.
GTTCGTCGGCTTCCAGGCCGTCGTCAAGGACAAGCTGACGCTCAGCAACTACCCGCGCATTAAGGCGGACTCGAAGGGCGGCCACTACCGCAAGCCGTCGATGTTCTTCTCGGTGTCAGCCCAGTCGAAGGTGCTCGATCAGGCCGTCGATTACGTCAACTTCTTCGTCATGAATCCCGATGCCGCCAAGGTGCTCGATGTCGAGCGCGGCATTCCGGAATCGAAGTCGATGCGTGAAGTCGTTGCCGGCACGCTCGATGATGTCGGCAAGATCCCGCTGAACTACGTGGCAAATCTCGGCGATCTCGCCGGCCCGCTGCCGCCGCCGCCGCCGACAGGCGCAGGCGAAGGGCAGACGGTTCTGCGTCAGCTCGCCGAGCAGGTCGCTTTCGGTCAGGTAACCCCTGCCGATGCTGGCAAGCAGCTTGTGGATGAAATTACGCGCGTTCTCGCGCGGGGTTGAGCCATATGAACAATGCGATGCGCACGACGGCCGACGGAGCCGTGACGGTGGAACGTTACCAGGGAGCAGTGGCAGACAGCCGTTTCAGGCGGCTGTGGAATGCCAATGCTCCAGGTTATCTCTTCCTTCTGCCCTGGCTTCTGGGCTTCTTCGGGCTGACGCTCGGACCTGCCCTGATCTCGCTCTACCTGTCCTTTACCGACTTCGACATGTTGAGGGCGCCAGGCTGGGTAGGCACTGCCAACTACGTGCGCATCGCCACTGCCGATCCGAAATTCGCAGCCGCGATGTCGGTGACGCTCACCTATGTGGTGCTCTCGGTACCGTTCAAGCTCACCTTCGCCCTCATGGTTGCGATGGCGCTGAACCGCGGTATCCGTGGCCTGCCGGTCTACCGCGCCATTTTCTACCTGCCGTCGCTTCTCGGTGGCAGCGTGGCGATCGCCGTTCTCTGGCGCCAGCTCTTTGCCGGTGACGGCCTTGTCAATGCGGCGCTGGCACAGATCGGTATTCAGGGCCCGAGCTGGATCTCGCATCCGAGCTATTCGATCTATACGCTGGTAGCGCTGTCCGTCTGGCAGTTCGGCTCGCCGATGATCATCTTCCTCGCCGGTCTGCGCCAGATCCCGCAGGATATGTATGAGGCCGCAAGCCTCGACGGCGCCTCGAAATTCCGCCAGTTCTACAAGATTACCCTGCCGCTTCTGACGCCGGTGATTTTCTTCAATGCGGTGGTGCAGACGATCGAAGCCTTCAAGGCCTTCACGCCGGCCTTCATCATCTCCGGCGGCACCGGCGGCCCGATCAACTCGACGCTGTTCTACACGCTCTATCTCTACCAGGAAGCCTTCGGCAATTTCCGCATGGGTTATGCCTCGGCGCTCGCCTGGATCCTGGTGGTCATCATCGCGATTTTCACCGCCTTCTCGTTCCTGTCCTCGCGCTATTGGGTTCACTACGATGACTGAGATGACCACCGCAGTCACCGCGGCCAGGCCGCCATCCGACGTCAACAAGCGCAGCCTGCCGGGTTCGATCGTCGTCCATATCCTGCTGATCGGCGCATCGCTTTTGATGCTCTATCCGCTGCTCTGGATGGTCTCGGCCTCGGTGCGCCCGGAAAACGAAATCTTCTCGTCGACCTCGATCATCCCGTCGTCGATCGATTTCAGCTCCTACGTCCGCGGCTGGACCGGCCTCGATATCACCTTCGGCCGCTTTTTCTGGAATTCGCTCGTCATCTCGCTGCTGACGGTCACCGGCAATGTCATCGCCTGCTCGCTGGCGGCCTTTGCCTTTGCCCGCCTGCGCTTCGCCGGCCGGAACTTCTGGTTCGCGATCATGCTCGGCACGCTGATGATCCCGTATCACGTAACGCTGATCCCGCAATATGTGCTGTTCCTCAACCTCGGCTGGGTCAACACCATCCTGCCGCTGGTCGTACCGAAATTCCTGGCAAGCGACGCCTTCTTCATCTTCCTCATGGTGCAGTTCTTCCGCGGCATCCCGCGCGAATTGGATGAGGCGGCGATGATGGACGGCTGCAGCGCCTGGCGCATCTACTGGAAGATCATGCTGCCGCTGTCGCTGCCGGTTCTGGCGACGGCTGCGATCTTCTCCTTCATCTGGACCTGGGACGATTTCTTCGGTCCGCTGATCTACCTGAACGACATGAACACCTACACGATCCAGCTCGGTCTGCGCACTTTCGTCGACTCGACCAGCGCATCGGATTGGGGCGGACTGTTCGCCATGTCGACACTGACGCTCGTGCCCGTGTTCTTCTTCTTCCTGTTCTTCCAGCGCCTGCTGATCGAGGGCATTGCGACGACCGGCATGAAGCGCTGATGCCAATGGGAAAGAATGACATGACCATCAAGACTGTTGCCATCGTCGGCTGCGGTATCGGGCGTTCGCACATCGTCGAAGGCTATCTGCCGCATCCCGATCGCTTCAAGGTCGCAGCGATCTGCGACCTCAATGAAGAACGGCTGAAGACCGTCGGCGACGAGTTCGGCATCGAGCGCCGCACCACCTCCTTCGACGAGCTCCTGGCCGATGACAGCATCGATATCATCGATATCTGCACGCCGCCGGGCATTCACAAGGAGCAGGTGATCGCGGCACTCGCCGCCGGAAAGCACGTCGTCTGCGAAAAGCCGCTGACGGGATCGCTCGCTGGCGTCGACGAGATCATGCGCGCCGAGAAGACCGCCAAGGGCACGCTGATGCCGATCTTCCAGTATCGCTACGGCGACGGCATCGAGCAGGCAAAGCGCATCATCGATGCCGGGATCGCGGGCAAGTTCTACATGGGCTCGGTCGAGACCTTCTGGCTGCGCAAGCCGGAATATTATGCCGTGCCCTGGCGCGGCAAATGGGCGACGGAACTCGGCGGCGTGCTCGTCACCCACGCCCTGCATCTCCACGACATGCTCTTTCATCTCGCCGGCCCCGCAGCCCGCGTCTTCGGCCGCGTAGCAACGCGCGTCAACGATATCGAGGTGGAGGATTGCGCGTCGGTCAGCCTTGAGATGCAGAACGGCGCCTTCGTTTCACTTTCCTGCACGCTCGGTTCGCAGCAGGAAATCAGCCGTCTGCGGCTGCATTTCGAAAACGTTACTTTCGAGAGCAACCACGAAGCCTATTCGCCCGGCAAGGGACCATGGCAGATCCTGGCCGCAAACGACGAAGTGCAGGCAAGGATCGCTGCCGTCCTCGCGGACTGGCAGCCGGTCGCCCCGCGCTTCAACACGCAGATGGTCCGCTTCCATGATTATCTCGGTAGCAAAGGGCCGCTGCCGGTCACTTCTGCAGACGCGCGCCGTGCGCTGGAGCTGGTGACGGCGATCTATCAATCCTCGGACAGCGGGGCTGACGTTGCGCTGCCGATCGGGCCGGAGAGCCCCAAATACGCCGACTGGCGTGCAAAAACGCGATAACGGGATCAGAGAGGATTTGGGAGATGGCAACGAGTGTCGTTCTTCAGAAGGTCGAGAAACGCTACGGGTCGCTTGATGTCATTCACGGCATCGACCTGACGATCGATCCCGGCGAATTCGTCGTGTTCGTCGGCCCGTCGGGCTGCGGCAAGTCTACGCTGCTGCGGATGATCGCCGGTCTCGAGGAAATCTCGGGCGGCACGCTGCTGCTCGACAACGAGCGGATGAACGAGGTGGCGCCCGCCAAGCGCGGCATCGCCATGGTCTTCCAGTCCTATGCGCTCTATCCGCATATGTCGGTGTACAAGAATCTGGCTTTTGGACTGGAGACAGCCGGCTACAAGAAGGCGGAGATCGAGCCGAAGGTGCGCCGCGCCGCCGAGATCCTGCAGATCGAGAAGCTGCTTGAGCGCAAGCCGAAGGCGCTCTCCGGCGGTCAGCGCCAGCGCGTCGCGATCGGCCGTGCCATCGTCCGAGAGCCGCGCATCTTCCTTTTCGACGAGCCGCTCTCGAACCTCGACGCCGAACTGCGCGTGCAGATGCGCGTCGAGATTTCGCGGCTTCACGGCAACCTCGGCAACACGATGATCTACGTCACCCACGACCAGGTGGAAGCCATGACCATGGCCGACAAGATCGTGGTGCTGAACTCCGGTCGCATCGAGCAGGTTGGTGCGCCGCTCGATCTCTACAACAACCCGGCCAACCGCTTCGTTGCCGGCTTCATCGGCAGCCCGAAGATGAATTTTCTGAAGGCGAAGATCGAGCAGGTGAATGATGGCGATACCGTCATCAACGTTTCCGGAACCTCGATCCGCCTGCCACGCCGCCTGAAGGGCGCCGCGGGATCGGACGTCACCTTCGGCATCCGTCCGGAACACCTGACCGTTGCCGCGGGCGGCGCCGAGCTCGCGACCGTCAATGTTGATCTCGTCGAGAACCTCGGCGGTGCGACCATGCTCTACAGCACGACGCCCGATGGTCAGCAGCTGACGATCGCGCTCGATGGCCAGCAGAAGGTCGAACGCGGCACCAACGTCAAGACGTCCTTCGATCCCGCCCGCTGTCACGTCTTCGATGCCTCGGGCGCGACCATCTGAGTGACTGCTCAGCTTGACAGCCAATCCTCCTCTGGCCATCATTTTGAAAATGGGCCGCGAGGGGGACGAGCGTGACGCCTGAAGATAGGATTCATGCACTCGGCATCTGGCACGGGCCGGTCGAGATCGAACCTATCACCGGCGGCATCACCAACCGTAATTATCTCGTCAAGGATCAGCGCGCGCGGCGTGTCGTTCGGCTCGGCGACGATATTCCGATCCATCACATCAGCCGGCCGAACGAGCTTGCCGCCAGCATCGCCGCCCATGCCGCAGGCCTGTCGCCAGCCGTCATCCATCATGCGCCCGGCATCCTCGTTCTTGATTTCATCGAATCCCGCGCGCTGACCGCTGCCGACCTGCAGGATGAGCAGACCCTGCAGCGGACGCTGCCGCTGATCCGGGCCTGCCATCGCGACATTGCCCGCCACTTCCGCGGCCAGGCGATGATCTTCTGGGTGTTTCACGTCATCCGCGATTATGCGGCTAACTTTGCGTCCGCGGGCAGCGGCTATGCGCCGTTGCTGCCGCACTTTCTCGAAAAGACCGAGCGCCTGGAAGCCGCCGCCGGTCCGTTTGAGATCGGCTTTGGGCACAATGATCTTCTGGCCGCCAATTTTCTCGATGACGGCAAGCGGCTTTGGCTGATCGACTGGGACTATGCCGGCTTCAACACACCGCTCTTCGATCTCGGCGGCCTTGCTTCCAACAACGAACTCCCGGAAGCCACCGAACGCATGATGCTCGAAAGCTATTTCGAGACACCGCTGACGCTTGATCTGTGGCGTCGCTACCGCGCCATGAAATGCGCCTCGCTGCTGCGCGAAACGCTCTGGAGCATGGTCTCCGAGACCCATTCGACCATCGATTTCGACTACGCCGCCTATACCGCCGAAAATCTCGCGCGCTTCGAGCGTGCCTATAAGGCATTTGAACAGGATCAGTAGAATGACGAAGGAATTACCGAAGACGGCAAAGGCCGTGGTCATCGGCGGCGGCATTATCGGCTGCTCGACGGCCTATCATCTCGGCAAGCTCGGCTGGACGGATACCGTGCTGCTGGAGCGCAAGAAGCTGACATCAGGCACGACCTTCCATGCCGCCGGCCTCGTCGGTCAGCTGCGCACGAGCGCCAATATCACCCAGCTGCTCGGCTATTCCGTCGATCTGTACAAGAAGCTGGAGGCCGAGACCGGCCTTGGCACCGGCTGGAAGATGAACGGCGGCCTGCGGCTTGCCTGCAACGAGGAACGCTGGACGGAGGTAAAGCGTCAGGCGACCACGGCCCAGTCCTTCGGCCTCGAAATGCATCTGCTGACGCCGCAAGAGGCCTTCGATCTCTGGCCGCTGATGAACATCGATGACCTCGTCGGCGCGGCCTATCTGCCGACCGACGGTCAGGCGAACCCTTCGGATATCACTCAGGCGCTCGCGCGCGGCGCCCGCATGGCTGGGGTCTCTATTTTCGAAGACACCGAAGTCATCGATCTCGAAATCGACAAGGGCCGCATCCGCGCCGTCATCACCGCCAATGGCCGCATAGAGTGCGAACGCGTCGTCGTCTGTGCCGGTCAGTGGACCCGTGCCTTCGCCGCCCGCTTCGGCGTCAACGTGCCGCTGGTTTCGGTCGAGCACCAATACCTGATCACCGAATCCTTCGGCGTTCCCTCGAACCTGCCGACACTGCGCGATCCCGATCGCCTGACCTATTACAAGGAAGAGGTCGGCGGCCTCGTCATGGGCGGCTACGAGCCGAACCCGATCCCCTGGGCTACGGGCGGCATCCCTGAAGGCTTCCACTACACGCTCCTCGACAGCAATTACGATCACTTCGAGCAAATCATGGAACAGGCGCTGGCCCGTGTTCAGGGCCTCGAAACAGCCGGCGTCAAGCAGCTACTGAACGGTCCGGAAAGCTTCACGCCGGATGGCAATTTCATCCTCGGCGAAGCCCCGGAGCTGAAGAATTTCTTCGTCGGCGCCGGTTTCAACGCCTTTGGCATTGCCTCCGGCGGCGGTGCCGGCATGGCGCTCGCCGAATGGGTGGCGAAGGGCGAACCGCCCTACGATCTCTGGCCGGTCGATATCCGCCGCTTCGGCCGCCCGCATTTCGACACCGACTGGGTCCGCACCCGCACACTGGAGGCCTACGGCAAGCACTATACGCTGGCCTTCCCCTTCGAGGAGCATTCGAGCGGCCGCCCCTGCCGCAAGTCGCCGCTTTACGATCGCCTGAAGGCGCAGGGTGCCTGCTTCGGCGAAAAGCTCGGCTGGGAGCGGCCGAACTGGTTTGCCGATCTCTTCGCCAACGAAGAACCGAAGGATATCTACAGCTACAACCGGCAAAACTGGTTCGATGCCGTTGGCCGCGAGCACAAGGCGGTGCGCGAGGCCGCCGTCATCTTCGACCAGACCTCCTTCGCCAAATTCGTGCTCAAGGGCCGCGATGCCGAAGCAGCGCTCGGCTGGATCTCGTCGAATGACGTGGCAAAGCCCGCGGGATGGCTTGTCTATACCCAGATGCTGAACGACAAGGGCGGCATTGAGTGCGACCTCACCGTCGCCCGCATCGCCGAGAACGAATATTACATCGTCACCGGCACCGGCTTCGCGACTCACGATTTCGATTGGATAGCCCGCAATATTCCGGAGGGTATGCAGGCGGAGCTCGTCGATGTCACCTCAGCCTACTCTGTTCTCTCGCTGATGGGGCCGAATGCCCGCGCCGTGCTGGAGAAAGTCACGTCCTCGGATGTCTCGAACGCCGCCTTCCCCTTCGGCCGCATCAAGACCGTGGGGATCGCAGGCTGCCCCGTCAGGGCGCTGCGCATCACCTATGTCGGCGAGCTTGGCTACGAGCTGCATGTGCCGGTGGAATACGCCACGACTGTCTATGATGTTCTGATGGCCGCCGGAAACGGCCTTGGCCTCATCAATGCCGGCTACCGCGCCATCGAAAGCTGCCGCCTGGAAAAGGGCTACCGTGCCTGGGGATCGGATATCGGCCCGGATCATACGCCCGTTGAAGCAGGCCTCGCCTGGGCGGTGAAGACGAGAAAGACCACCCCCTTCCGCGGACGCGAAGCCATCGAGCGGCAACTCTCCGGCGGCGTCAGGAAGATGCTCGCCTGCTTCGTGCCCGATGATCCCGATGTCGTCCTGCTCGGCCGTGAAACCATCTACCGCGACGGCCAGCGCGTCGGCTGGCTCTCAAGCGGCGGCTTCGGCTACACGCTCGGAAAAGCGATCGGCTTTGGCTATGTCCGGAACCCGGCGGGTGTGACCGAGGATTTCGTGCTGTCGGGCACGTATGAGCTCGATGTCGCGAGAGAGCGGGCGCCGTGCTCGGTGTCGCTGAAGCCGTTGTATGATCCCGAGATGAAGCGGGTGAAGGGGTGAATATGCGATTCCGCTTGTGAGACGAAATGGGCCGCCTCATCCGGAACCCCCTCACCCTACCCGAGGGGAGAGGGGCTGTCGGAGCGTGCGGCAGTCTCTACTTCCCTTCTCCCCAGCGGGGAGAGGTGGCCCAAAGGGTCGGATGAGGGGCCCACAGGCAAACGGCTTCGCTACTCCCCTGACATTCCACAGCAAGTCGGAGTGAGGGGGCGAGAGCCTCAGAATAACGGCAACTTGTTATCCTGGATCAGAATATCCAGCTTGTTCGCCACATCCTCGGTCCAGACCGCATTGTCCGTCAGCGCCTTCGGGAACAGTCCCGGCAGCGTGAACAGCGCCGCCGAAACCGCGCCGCCGTTGCGCGGCACGTCGGCGAGCAGCGTGGCGATCTCTTCAGCGCGGGGGTCGCGCAGTTCGTAGGCCTTGCCGTTGCGGTCGGTGCCGAGTGCGTAGCGCATCCAGGCGGCGACGGCGATGGCGTAGGTCTCGGCCTGGCTGCCGCGGGCGAGTGCTTCCGTTGCCGGTTCGAGCAGACGCTGCGGCAGTTTCTGCGTGCCGTCCATGGCAATCTGGTAGGTGCGGTGGGCGATCGCCTTGTTTGCAAAGCGGGCTATCAGCTCGTCCGCATAGTGCTCCAGATTGATGCCGGGAACCGGATCGAGCGTCTTCGCCGCCGCGTTCATCTGCCGCCGCGCCAGAGCCGCCAACCCTTCGTCGTCCATGACGTCGCGAATATATTCATAGCCGCCTATGTAGCCGAGGTAAGCGAGCAGCGAATGCGCACCGTTCAGCATGCGCAGCTTCATCTTTTCGTAAGCCGAGACTTCATCGACCATCAGCACACCGGCCTTGTCCCAGTTCGGGCGGCCATTGGCGAAATGATCTTCGATCACCCATTGCGTAAAGGGTTCGGTCTCGATCGCGGCAAGGTCCTGCCGCCCGGTCAGGCGCTCGGCATCGGCATATGTCGCGTCGGTGCTGGCCGGCGTGATGCGGTCGACCATGGTCGAGGGGAAGGGAACGCTGGTCTCGATCCAGGCGCGAAGCTCCGGATCGACGCGGCCTGCGAAATCGAGGACGAGGCGCTTCAGCACGGCACCGTTGCTCGGAAGGTTGTCGCAGCTGAGCGGCGTGAAGGGCGCAACACCCTTTGCCCGGCGGCGCGCGAGACCTTCGACGAGATAACCGACGACGCCGCGCGGTGCGTGGCGGTTGGCAAGATCGGCGGCGACATCCGGATGCGCTAGGTCGAGGCCGCCGGTGCGAACGTCGAGACCGTAGGCCTTCTCGGTTACCGTCAGGCTGACGATGCGGATCGCCGGATCTTCGAGCCGCGACAGCAGCAGCGCCGGATCGCGCGGCGCCACATGCGCCTTCAGGATCGGGCCGATGACCTCGGCCGTCGTGCCCGACGTGTCGCGGATCAGCACCGTGTAGAGGCCGTTCTGGGCGTTAAGATTGGCGGCAACATCCGGGGTGCGCAGGCTCGCGACCTCGATACCCCAATCGCCGCCGGTGGCAGCGAGGGCAGCATCTGTGAAAGGCGCGAAATGGGCACGGAAGAATGCGCCCGGGCCGAGATGCAGAATGCCGGCCTTCAGCTTGCTGCGGTCATAGGCGGGAAGCTTTGCCGTCGGCGCCAGGCCGCTCAGGTCCTTCAGTCGATCGCTCACAGCTTGTAGGCCTTCTTCGCGTTGTCATAGGAGAGCTCGCGCGCGACGATCTCGGCGTCCTTCTTGCCGATCCGGTGCTCGGCCGTGAGCTGCGCCAGGAAGCCGCAGACCTCGCGGCGCCAGACGTCGTGACGGGCGGGGATCGAGAGCAGGGCGCGCGTATCGTCGTTGAAGCCGGCGAGATTGGCAAAGCCGGCGGTCTCGACGACCTGGTCGAGATAGCGGCGGATGCCGTTCGGGCTGTCGTGGAACCACCAGGGCGGGCCGATCGTCAGGCATTCCCAATGGCCGGCCATCGGCGCCAGTTCGCGCGCATAGGTCGTCTCGTCGAGCGTGAAGAGCAGGACGCGAAGTCCCGGCGCATGGCCGTATTTCGAAAGCAGCGCGCTGAGGCCGCCGACCCAGTCGGTACGGGTCGGGATATCGGCGCCCATGTTCGGACCGCGCGTGGCAAACAGGCCGGAATCGGTGTTGCGGCGCGATCCGGCATGGATCTGCATGACCATGCCGTCTTCGGCAGAAAGCCCGGCCATCTCGGTCATCATCTGGCCGCGGAACAGCTCGGCATCGGCAGCCGAAAGCGGGCCCTTCAGCGCCTTGTCGAGCAGTGCCTGGCGCTCGGTGGCGGAGAGGTCGGCGGTGAATGCGGTTGGAACGCCATGGTCGGTCGCGGTGGCGCCGAACTGGCGGAAATAGGCGCGGCGCTTGCGATGCGCGTCGATCATCCCGTCCCATTTGGTGACGTCGCAACCGGTGATCTCGCCGAGCTTGACGAGATTGTCGCGGAAGCCGACAGCATCCGGATCGGTCACGCTGTCGGGGCGGTATGTCGTGCGGACCTTACCGATCCAGCCGTCCTTCTGCATTTTCTGGTGATGGACGAGCGGGTCGAGCGCGCCTTCCGTCGTAGCGATCGTCTCGATGCCGAAGCGCTGGTGCAGGGCGCGCGGGCGGAACTCGGGCTTGGCGAGCTGCTCGTTGATGTAATCGTAGAGCGTGTCGGCATTTTGAGGCGTCAGCGGCTCGGTACAGCCGAGCACGGCCGACATTGCGTGGTCGACCCAAAGGCTGGAAGGCGTGCCGCGGAAGAGGTGATATTTCGCGGCAAAAGCGCGCCAGATGTCGCGGCCCTTGGAGACCGGCTTGCCGTCGAGCCGGGGAACGCCGAGCTCGTCGAGCTTCGTGCCGGTGCTGTGCAGCATACGGAAGAGATAATGGTCGGGAATGACCAGCAGCGAGGCGGCATCCTCGAAGGGCTTGTCCTCGGCGAACCAGGATGGCTCCGTATGCCCGTGCGGGCTGACGATCGGCAGCGCGCGGACCGTCTCATAGAGATCGCGCGCGATCGTCCGCGTTGCGGGATCGGCTGGAAAAAGCCGGTCCGGATGAAGAAAGCCGTTTCCTACGTCCATCAGATTTCCTCCCTGTTGGCGTAGGGCCTACTCCACCTCACGGGACACGGCAAGGCCTATCGGTAACCAAACGGTTCACTTTAGAATACGCTATAAGAGGCCCATTGACGCAGCCGTCGCTTTGCGTTTTGGAAGGGCAGCAAACGGCAGGAGAAAGCTATGGCCGAGGATATCAGCCGCATCACAGCGCTCGAAGAAACGGTGGCGCATCAGGCAAAGACGATCGACGAGCTTTCCGACCAGCTTGCCGAGCAGTGGAAGGTCGTGGAGCAGACGCGGGCCAAGCTCGATCGCCTGACCGAGCGCTTCCTGTCGCTCGAGGAGCAATCGCTGGAAGCGCCGGCGGTCACCAGGCCACCGCATTACTGAGCGGAAATGAAAAAGGGCGCCCGAAGGCGCCCTTTCGATCTTAGAGATTGCCGATGCAGAGATATTTCATCTCGAGATAATCGTCGGCGCCATGGCGCGAACCTTCGCGGCCGAGGCCGGACTGCTTGATGCCACCGAAGGGGGCGGTCTCGGTCGACATCAGGCCGGTGTTGATGCCGACCATGCCATATTCGAGCGCTTCGGCCACCTTCCAGACCTTCTTCAGATCGCCGGCGAAGAAATAGGCGGCGAGGCCGAACTCGGTGTCGTTGGCCTGCTGGATCACTTCCTCGACCGTGTCGAAGCGGAAGAGCGGGGCAACCGGGCCGAAGGTCTCTTCCTTGGCCACCTTCATGCCCTTGGCGACGCCCGTCAGAACCGTCGGCGTGAAGAAGGTGCCTGCACCTTCGATGCGCTTTCCGCCGGTCAGAACCTTGGCGCCCTTCGAGAGCGCGTCGCTGACATGGTCTTCGACCTTGGCGAGACCCTGTTCGTCGATCAGCGGACCGATCGTCACACCTGCGGTGAAACCGTCGCCGACCGACATGGCTTCCACCTTGGCAGCCAGCTTGGCGGCAAAGGCGTCATAGACGCCCGACTGGACGTAGAGACGGTTGGCGCAGACACAGGTCTGGCCGGCATTGCGGTACTTGGAGGCGATCGCGCCTTCGACGGCCGCATCGAGATCGGCATCGTCGAAGACGATGAACGGTGCGTTGCCGCCGAGCTCGAGGCTCACCTTCTTGATCTGGTCGGAGCACTGGCGCATCAGGATGCGGCCGACTTCGGTCGAGCCGGTGAAGCTGATCTTGCGCACCTTGTCGTTGCCGCAGAGTTCCTTGCCGATCGCCGGGCCGTCTTCACCGACGATGACGTTGAAGACGCCGGCGGGAACACCGGCCTGCTCGGCGAGAACCGCAAGCGCGATCGCTGAAAGCGGCGTCTGCTCGGCGGGCTTTGAAACGACGGTGCAGCCGACCGCAAGCGCCGGAGCGATCTTGCGGGTGATCATCGCCGCCGGGAAATTCCAGGGCGTGATCGTGCCGACGACGCCGACCGGCTGCCTGATCACCAGCATGCGCTTGTCATTCGACGGTGCCGGAATGGTCTCCCCGTAGATGCGCTTGGCTTCTTCCGCATACCATTCGATATAGGCGGCGGCGTAGAGGATCTCGCCGCGCGCTTCGGCGAACGGCTTGCCCATTTCGGCCGTCAGTATGGCGGCGAGCTCGTCGGCATTGGCGACCATCAGGTCGAACCATTTGCGCAGGATGGCGCTGCGGTCCTTGGCAGGCTTCGCCGCCCAGGCGGGCTGGGCTGCATAGGCCGCGTCGATCGCCTTGCGGGTGTCGGCAGCGCCCATGTCAGGCAGCGAGGCCAGCACTTCGCCGGTCGCCGGGTTCAGCACGTCGAAGGTCTTGGTCGCATCGCCCTTCGTCCATTCACCGTTGATATAGCCGGTGTCGCGCAGGAACTGCGAGGAGAAGGGGACGTGTTTCGTCAGTGCAGTCGTGAATGCCATGTCATTTACTCCGAAGGGACGGTTACTTGCCCGCGCTTGCTTCAAGAATGGAGGCTTCGAGGATATCGAGCGCTTCGCCGAAGATATTGTCCTGAATGGTGATCGGGGCAAGGAAGCGAATGACGTTTCCGTGCACGCCGCAGGTCAAAAGGATCAGCCCCTTCTCCAGCGCGATCAGGCGCACCTTGTTGGCGAATTCGGCGCTCGGAAGCTTGGTCGTCTTGTCGTTGAACTCGACGGCGTTCATGAAGCCCGGGCCGCGGATATCGACGATCTCGGGCGCCCTGTCGCGCAGCGATTCCAGGCGCTGCTTCAGGCGGCCGCCCAGCTGGTTGGCGCGGTTGCAGAGGTCCTCGTCCTTGATGACATCGAGAACGGCATGTGCCGCAGCGATGCCGAGCGGATTGCCGCCATAGGTGCCGCCGAGGCCGCCGGGGCCGGGCGCATCCATGATCTCGGCGCGGCCGGTGACGGCAGCAAGCGGGAAGCCGCCGGCAAGGCTCTTCGCCATGGTCATCAGGTCGGGAGCGACCTCATGGTGATCCATCGCAAACATCTTGCCGGTGCGTGCAAAGCCGGTCTGCACTTCGTCGGCAATCAGCAGGATGCCGTGCTGGTCGCAGAGCTCGCGCAGCGCCTTCATGAAGGCGGCGGGTGCCGGATAGAAGCCACCTTCGCCCTGAACCGGCTCGATGATGATCGCCGCAACCCGCTGCGGATCGACATCGGCGGCAAACAGCTTCTTCAGCGCTGCGAGCGACTGCTCGGCGGTGACGCCATGCAGCTCGACCGGGAAGGGAACGTGGAAGACGTCGCCCGGCATGGCGCCAAAGCCGACCTTGTACGGCACGACCTTGCCGGTCAGTGCCATGCCCATGAAGGTGCGGCCATGGAAGCCGCCGCCGAAGGCGATGACGGCCGAACGGCCAGTCGCGGCGCGAGCGATCTTCACGGCATTTTCGACAGCTTCCGCACCCGTCGTCACGAAGATCGTTTTCTTGGCGAAGTTGCCCGGCGCGATCTCGTTCAGGCGTTCGGCGAGATGCACATAGGTTTCGTAGGGAACGACCTGGTGGCAGGTATGGGTGAAGTGATCGAGCTGATCCTTGACGGCGGCAATCACGCGCGGATGGCGGTGGCCAGTGTTGAGAACGGCGATGCCGGCGGCAAAATCGATGTAGCGGCGGCCCTCCTTGTCCCAGATCTCGGCATTCTCTGCGCGATCGGCGTAGATTTGCGTGGTCATGCCGACGCCGCGGGAAATTGCGGCATTCTTCCGGTCCGTAAGAGTGGTTGCGGTCATCGATGCGCTCCTGCGCTCAAAAGGGTTTGTGAATTATCTTGCATAACTTCTGCAAGATATGTAGAAAAGTCCTACATTTTTCCTGCAAGAAATCAAGCGGCATTTTTTGCTTCAAACATCACGCCTTTTGATGGATGCTCGGGGCAAGAGATTCTGTCGCGGCAGGATGCATAAAGCACCACGGAATCAGGGATTTATTGGCGAATGAACAATAACGGGCCGGTGCGCTACAAGGTCACCGAGGCAGCGCGGCTGGCAGGCATATCTGCGTCCACCGTCCGCCTCTGGGAGAGCCAGGGCCTGCTGGTGCCCGATCGTTCGGAGACCGGCCACCGGCAGTATAGCGCCGATGACGTCGCGCGGTTGAAGAAGATCTCCTGGTACCGCGTCGAGCGTGGCCTCAACCCGGCTGCCATCCGCGAAGCGCTGGAAAGCGAAGAGCCGTCCGCCGATACCGGGGAAAGCGGCGGCGCATCGGATATCGGCCGCCGGCTGCGTAGCCTGCGTCACGCCGCCGGCAAGACGCTCGATCAGGTCGCCGGCGACATGGGCGTCACCTCGTCGACGCTTTCGACGCTGGAGCGCACCTCGCAGGGCGTCAGCTTCAAGACACTGCATGACCTCGCCGAATATTACGGCACGACGGTCTCGCGTCTGTCTGGCGAGGAAGCCGACGATGCGACTGCCGTCGTCCGTTCCGGCGAATGGCGGACCTGGCCGGAAACAACGCCCGGCGTCACCGTGCAGCTTCTCGCCGAGGGGCGACGGATGATGGATTGCCACCGCTTCGTGCTGGCACCCGGCGCCACCAGCGAAGGCGCCTACCGGCATGAGGGCGAGGAGTTCATGCATGTGCTCTCCGGTCGCCTGGAGCTGGTGCTCGATTCCGACCAGTTCTTCGATCTCGGGCCGGGGGACTCGCTTTATTTCGAGAGCCGCCGCTATCATTCCTGGCGCAACCAGCATGATGGCGAGACCGTGCTGCTCTGGATCAATACGCCGCCGACCTTCTAGGGTCCGGAGGCGAATGCCGGTATCGCCGCCGCTGCCTTTGCGCTATAGCGCCGGAAGAACCACGTGAGGTAAGAGACAGCCATGGCCGCCACCATCCGTTATCATGAAGGCGACATCTCCGCGGCGGATGCCGCCCGCTATAAAGGCGCAATCGCGATCGATACCGAGACGCTGGGCCTCGTGCCACGCCGCGACCGCCTCTGCGTCGTGCAGCTTTCGCCGGGCGACGGTACGGCCGATGTGATCCGCATCGCTTCCGGCCAGAAGGAAGCGCCGAACCTGACGATGATGCTCGCCGATCCGGCGCGCCAGAAGATCTTCCACTATGGCCGCTTCGATATCGCCGTGCTGTTCCACACTTTCGGCGTCACCACGACCCCTGTCTTCTGCACCAAGATCGCCTCGCGCCTCTGCCGCACCTATACGGATCGTCATGGCCTGAAGGATAATCTCAAGGAGATGCTTGAGGTCGATATCTCCAAGGCGCAGCAGTCTTCGGACTGGGCGGCGGCGACGCTGTCGCAGGCGCAGCTCGAATATGCGGCCTCCGACGTGCTCTATCTCCATGCCCTGCGCGACAAGCTGACCGAGCGGCTGCTGCGCGACGGCCGATTCGATCATGCCACCGCCTGCTTCGAATTCCTGCCGACCCGCGCCAAGCTCGATCTTCTCGGCTGGGAAGAGGCTGACATTTTTGCTCATAGTTGAGCAAAATCGCATATTTACGCCGGAACGGCCGGGCAGGATTTCGCATCCCGCCCGGCCGTTAGTTTTTCATTAACGGCCAATCGGTAGAATCATCATCAATTTTTAAGCATTCGGCGGCGCGATGACGCGCCAAGCGGGCGGGAGGAGCCGCGCGAGAATGCGAAGGGCCGGATGAGCACGGTCTTCCTGTCCTCTGCTTCGATTGTCACTTGCGAAAGTAGGAGCATGCCATGTTGACTCCGGTTCGTGCAGCGTCAAATACGAGTCTCTCTTCCAACGGCCAGTCTGTCGCGATCGTCGCGAGCGGTCTTGCCCGTTCCATCGTTGCCCCGGCCCCGGTTCAGGCCGTCGAAGGCTCCGATCTGAATTCGGCAATCGCCGGCAAACTCAACCTGCTTCTGGCCGCCGCGCGCGAACGGATGTTCGATGCGCTTCTGGATGCGATCAATGCCGCATCCGAAGCCCTGCCGCTGCCGCGTCAGGACGGCGAGACCAATCTCGCCTTCGCCGCCCGCCTCGCGGATACGATACAGAAGCTTCCGGCCGCCCGCATCAACGAGATCGAAACGCAGCTTGCTGCCGACGGCCACACGCTGCCGCTGCGGCTGATCACCGAGGCGTTAAGGAACCCGGCCGGTCCGGAAGCCGCGCGCGTCGTCGCTTATCTCGAAACCATCCGCTACAAGGATCGCGATCTTGCCGCTCGCGCCGTCGTGCGCTCCTATCGCCAGAACGATGCCTCGCCACTGCGCCCCGAGCAGCGGCCGGATATCGTTCTGCAGGAAGACAGCATCCTGCCGCAGCCGAAGGGCGATACCGTCCCGGCTCGCGAGACGCAGGCCCAGGCCCCTGCCCGGCAGACGGCTGAACCGGCCGCCCAACTGCCGCTCGCAGCCTTCTCCTCTCTGCCCGTCGAAACGATCGAGGAGATCGCCGCCGAGCCGGAAATGGCGGGCGAGCTGCTGCAGGTCGAAACCGCGGATGAGGTAATAGAAGCTAAGGAGCCTGCAGCCGAAGAACCGCAGCAGCTTGCCGAAGCCGAAACACATCAAACTGCGCCGATGGTCGTGAAGGATCGCGCTGAGCCTGTGATCCCGAAGATCTGGCCCGCCGTCCTGGCATCGATCACCGAGGAAGCCTCGGAGCTCCTGGTCGCCATCATCGGCGAGCAGGAAGTGGCGACACTGCTCGATGCGCTGGCCGTCGAAGCCGACGATCCCGAAGTCATGCCCGAGCAGGCGATGAGCGACGAGATGAAGGAGGCGATGGATGGTCCGGAACAGGCCGCCACGCAGAAGCAGGCACAGCCGGCAGATGCCGCCGCCGTGCGCGCTGTCGCCGCCGACGCTGCCCAGATCGCCCGCCAGCAGAGGGAAATTGCCGCGCAGCCGCAGGTACTTCCCTCCGATCTCACCGAGATGGCACAAAAGTCCGGCCTCCTGCGCCCTGCCGATGGCGTCGGCTACATGGCGACGCCCTATCATTTCGCCAAGGATGGCGCCGAGCGCCGCGATCCGCAGATGCATCGCAGTGATTATGAAGGCGGTGCCGGCGACGATGAGCAGGAAGCCCAGTCGGGCGAAGAACAGCAGTCCGCCGGCCAGCAGGAACAACAGCGTCCGCAGGGCAGGGTGCCCGCCGATCTGCCCGAGATCGAGGCGCGCCCGGAAGAGCCGCGCGTCGCCGATCCGGTCTTCGCGCTCTACCAGCGCATGGTCGGCTGGGAATAACGGCGGTTTAAAAAATCAGGACAAAGAAAAACCCGCCGGATCGCTCCGGCGGGTTCTTCATTTCAAAGCTTGTAGCGATTACTCGCCGCGGTTCTTCAGAGCCGCGCCAAGGATGTCGCCGAGCGAAGCGCCGGAGTCGGACGAACCGAACTGAGCGACGGCTTCCTTCTCTTCTGCGATTTCCAGAGCCTTGATGGACAGCATGATCTTGCGGTCCTTCTTGGAGAAGTTGGTGACGCGGGCGTCAACAACCTGGCCAACCGAGAAGCGTTCCGGACGCTGGTCGTCGCGGTCGCGTGCGAGATCTGCACGGCGGATGAACGAGGTGATGTCTTCGTGCTCGACGAGCTTCACTTCGATGCCGCCATCGTTGACTGCGGTGATTTCGCAGGAAACGACTGCATTCTTGCGCAGGTCGCCAGAGGCAGCGGCGTCGCCAACTGCATCCTTGCCGAGCTGCTTGATGCCGAGCGAGATGCGCTCCTTTTCGACGTCAACATCGAGAACGACAGCCTTGACGACATCGCCCTTGTTGAACTCTTCGATGACCTGTTCGCCCGGACGGTTCCAGTCGAGATCAGAGAGGTGCACCATGCCGTCAACGTCGCCGTCGAGGCCGATGAACAGGCCGAATTCGGTCTTGTTCTTGACTTCGCCTTCGACCTCAGTGCCAGCCGGATGGTTGCGGGCGAATGCTGCCCACGGGTTTTCCAGCGTCTGCTTGAGACCGAGCGAGATACGGCGCTTGGACGGATCGACTTCGAGAACGACGACTTCGACTTCCTGGCTCGTGGACAGGATCTTGCCGGGGTGTACGTTCTTCTTGGTCCAGGACATTTCCGAGATGTGGATCAGGCCTTCGATGCCCGGCTCCAGCTCGACGAACGCACCGTAGTCGGTGATGTTCGTGACGGTACCGGAGATCTTCTTGCCTTCCGGGTACTTGGCCTGGATGCCATCCCACGGATCCGACTCGAGCTGCTTCATGCCGAGCGAGATGCGGTGGGTTTCCTGGTTGATGCGGATGATCTGAACCTTGACCTGCTGGCCGATGTTCAGGATCTCCGACGGATGGTTGACGCGGCGCCATGCCATGTCGGTGACGTGCAGCAGGCCATCGATGCCGCCGAGGTCAACGAACGCACCGTAATCGGTGATGTTCTTGACGACGCCGTCAACAACCTGGCCTTCTTCGAGGTTCTGAACGATTTCAGAACGCTGCTCGGCACGGGATTCTTCCAGAACCGTACGGCGCGAAACCACGATGTTGCCGCGGCGCTTGTCCATCTTGAGGATTTCGAAGGGCTGCGGGTTGTGCATCAGCGGGGAAACGTCGCGGATCGGACGGATGTCGACCTGCGAGCGCGGCAGGAAGGCGATTGCGCCGTCGAGGTCGACAGTGAAGCCGCCCTTGACCTGGTTGAAGATCACGCCTTCGACGCGCTCACCAGCTTCAAACTTGGCTTCGAGCTTGATCCAGCTTTCTTCGCGGCGAGCCTTCTCGCGCGACAGAACAGCTTCGCCAAGTGCGTTTTCGATGCGCTCGACGTAAACTTCGACTTCGTCGCCGACCTTCAGCGAACCGTCCTTGGCACGTGCGCCGAATTCCTTGAGCGCGATGCGGCCTTCGACCTTCAGGCCGACGTCAACAACGGCAACATCCTTTTCGATGGCCGTGACGATGCCCTTGGTGACATAGCCTTCAGCCAGATCGTTCTTGGCAAAGGATTCTTCGAGAAGGGCCGCGAAATCCTCGCGAGAGGGAGTAGCTACTGACATAAAATCTCCTGCGTGGCCTTCGATAGCTTCAAGGCTCACGTATGCGCCGGTTGGTTCGTGTTGAACAGGCCTGAACCCAGTCCGCCTCCTCGAAGGAAGCAATCCGGCGCTTGGACGGAATTTCAGGCTTTCTCAAAAGCATCTCGCGGCGCAAAGCGCAGAAAGCGTGCTCGAATTCAGTTATTTCGGTTCAAGGCCGCGTCGATCAACGATTTCGCAGCTTGAAACGCGGCCTCTATACTCATTTCCGACGTATCAAGCAAGTGCGCGTCTTCGGCTGGTTTCAAAGGGCTGTCGGCCCTTCCCATGTCCCTTTCGTCGCGCCGCTTCACATCCTCGAAAATCGCCTCGAAATCGGCAGCGGTTCCCTTGGCGGTGATTTCGTCGTAACGGCGCCTTGCGCGCACCTGCGCAGAGGCGGTCACATAGAGCTTCACCGGAGCGTCCGGGCAGACGACGGTGCCGATGTCACGGCCGTCGAGCACGGTTCCCGGCGCCTTCTGCGCAAACCGCTGCTGCGCTTCGACTAGCGCGCGGCGGACTGCGGGCATCACGGCAATCTTCGAGGCGGCTTCGCCGATCTCGTGTTTCGACAGGATATCGCGATCGAGGCCGCCGAGTTCAACCTCGCGGGCGATCTTTTCTGCCACCGCCTCGTCGTCGAGCGGCAGGCCGGCATCGAGAAGCGCCTTGGCCGTCGCCCGGTAGGTCAGTCCGGTATCGAGATGGTGAAAGCCGTATTCATCGGCAATCCGGCGCGAAAGCGTGCCCTTGCCGGCTGCAGCCGGGCCGTCGATGGCAATCGTGAATGTCGTCTTCAATGGTTTCCTTCCAGCCCGCCATAGCGTTTGACGAGCTCGATCATGTCTTGTTGGCCGCCAGCCGCGTCCAGTCCGGCAGCAACGCCTTCGCGGTCGGCAACGGGACGGTTCTGGCTGACCTTCCACTTACCTTCAAGCGTCGTAATCTCGATTTCGATGCCGATGATGCCCTTCATCTGCGCACGGATGAAATCGTCGGGCGCATCGGCAACGGCCCATGGCTTCTCGCGGCTTGCCTCATGCTGGCCGGTGATCGCGTTGATCTGCGACAGCAGCCAGCCGGCATCGTCGATGACGCAGGCCCTGCCGCGCGCCTGGACGATCGCGTAATTCCAGGTCGGCACGACCTTGCCGGTCTCCTGCTTGGTCTTGTACCAGGACGGCGTCACATAGGAGTTGGCGCCCTGGAAAACGGCGAGAATGTCAGCGCCGTCAGCGATGTCGCGCCACTGCGCATTCGCTTTCGCCAGGTGCAGCCGCAGCGTTCCCTTCTCCGATGCTTCGGCATCGATATGAAACGGGACAGGATTGGCGATCAGCCCGCTTGCCCCGGCTGTGATCAGCAGACCCAGCGGATGGGCGCGGATCAGCGCCTGCTGCGTTGCCAGGTCCTCTTCGCGGAAATGGGGCGGCTGATACATGGTTTTCTCGCCGTTTTTGTCGTTTCGGCGTTTCCTAACACACTGCCGCCAGCCGGTCATCCCGTCATCACGGCCACGCCATGCGCCGGCCGCGAAGTTTCGCTTTGACATAATTGGCCGCAACGATTAAGGGGACCGGCTTATATAAATTCCGAATAGAACGCCGGTTTACACGGCATTTGCCGAATCTAGCATTCGGCCATTCTCACGAGGCTTATAGTGGCGAAAGCGGAACTTGGAACCAAGCGTACCGATCCGGAAACCGGCAAGAAGTTCTACGATCTGAACCGGGACCCGATCGTTTCTCCTTACACCGGAAAATCCTATCCCCTGTCCTTCTTCCAGGAAACCTCGGCCGCTGCTGCTGCCGAGCTGAACGACGAGGACGAAGTTCAGGAAGTCGATACCGAGAACACCGAAGTCGAACTCGTTTCGCTTGAGGACGCCGATGAAGGCGCAAGCGGCGACGACATTCCGGACATGGGCGACGACGACGTCGAAATCGAAGGCGATGACGACGACGATACCTTCCTCGAAGCCGACGAAGACGAAGACGATGACGACATGAGCGACATCATCGGCGTCACCGGCGACGAAGACGAAGTCTGATCCCGCATAATCCACGGCCCGGACAACAAAAATTCTCCGGGCCGTTTTTTAGGCTTGCCATCTGCGAAAACCGCAAGTAATAAGCCGCCACTCCACCGGGTTAACCCGCTTCGGAGTATCCCAGGACCGGAAAATACCGGACCACCCTGATGGGGCTATAGCTCAGCTGGGAGAGCGCTTGCATGGCATGCAAGAGGTCAGCGGTTCGATCCCGCTTAGCTCCACCAAATCTTTCCCTTGAACTAAATCAACACGGCTCGACAGAAACGCAACTTGGCGTCTGAGCTTACCTAAGGGAAAGTCTGAGGCGGCCCATCGAGCCGCCATGCCAAGCCCTGCAGGCAATCTGCCTAGATTCCCGAAAACTCGCTCGCCCTCGGGCCTGCCAGCGAAACGCGCCAGGATGATTTGCTTGTGAAGCTTTGGGTCGCCAGGAAGGTGTAGCCGGTGCTCTGCCAGGACTTCACCGAGCCGTTCAGGCTGTCGAGCACGTAGTCGCCGGATTTCAGCCGGGCGACGAGGACGACGTGATTCTGTCCGTGCCGCTCGATGACGACGGAGAGCGCCAGCCTTTGCGAGGGAAAGCCGGCATCGAGCAGGGTCTTCATCTTCAGGAGGGCGTAATCCTCGCAATCGCCCTTGTTGTCGATCGGCAGCGACCAGAACTCGCTCTTGCCTGACGTTACCGTATCCGGCGCGGGCCGGGTGGCGGCATTGACGCTCCTATTGACGCGGGTGATCAGCGCCATCGCCGAAGCGTCGTCCAGCTCCTTGCCCCCGCCATTCCTGCAAACCCAACCATATCGCGCACAGGCTCCCGCGAAACCTGGAGGCGCGCCGATCGATCGGTCCTGGGGAAGAGCCGTCCCGGCAAATGACTGACTTTGTGAAAGAAAACTCAACGCAACAGCTACGCTAGTCAACAGGAAGTAACGCATGGTCTGCCCTCCTTCGAAAGTGCTAGTCCGTTTAAGCTAAAACTTTATGCATTCGAGGTTAGCTATGTATTAAGATGTACTGTTACTGGCGGGCTTGCTGACTAGGGATAACAAATAGCTAATATAAAATGTATTTCGTTAGCGCTTCGTTAACCTAGGGAGTTGCCCAATGTTAAGAACAACAGCGAAATACAGCATAGTCATCGCTTACCTCATGGCTTCAACCAGCCTCGGGATGTCTGCCCCTCTTCAGATCGACTGTCGCATCGTCAAGCCTGGAACCATCGAGGCCCGCCTCTGTCGCCCCACAGCTGCGATCCCGACCGATGACTATCACGGTTTCGGCGACGATTCAGGCGGTTTGAGGACTTCTTCACAGGCTTCGACGTCTGGAGGCGGTTCCAGCGGCAACCCCGGTGGTGGCAGTAACCCCGGTGGTGGCGATGGCGGCAACCCTGGTGGCGGTGACGGCGGTAACCCTGGCGGTGGCCATGGTGGTGGTGACGGTGGCCACGGTGGTGGCGATGGCGGCCAAGGTGGTGGTGACGGTGGCCAAGGTGGTGGTAACGGCAACCATGGCGGCGGTAACGGCGGCCAAGGTGGTGGTAACGGCAACCATGGCGGCGGTAACGGCGGCCAGGGTGGTGGTAACGGCAACCATGGCGGCGGTAACGGCGGCCAAGGTGGTGGTAACGGCAACCATGGCGGCGGTAACGGCGGCCAGGGTGGTGGTAACGGCAACCATGGCGGCGGTAACGGCGGCCAAGGTGGTGGTAACGGCAACCATGGCGGCGGTAACGGCGGCCAGGGTGGTGGTAACGGCAACCATGGCGGCGGTAACGGCGGCCAGGGTGGTGGTAACGGCAACCATGGCGGCGGTAACGGCGGCCAAGGTGGTGGTAACGGCAACCATGGCGGCGGTAACGGCGGCCAAGGTGGCGGCAACGGCAACCATGGCGGCGGTAACGGCAACCACGGTGGCGGCAACGGCAACCACGGTGGTGGCAACGGCGGCCAGGGTGGCGGCAATGGCAACCATGGCGGCGGTAACGGCGGCCAGGGTGGCGGCAACGGCAACCATGGGGGCGGTAACGGCGGCCAAGGTGGCGGCAATGGTAACCACGGTGGCGGCAACGGCGGCCAGGGTGGTGGTAACGGTAACCATGGCGGCGGTAACGGCGGCCAGGGTGGCGGCAATGGTAACCACGGTGGTGGCAACGGCGGCCAGGGTGGTGGCAACGGCAACCACGGTGGCGGTAACGGAGGCCAGGGTGGCGGCAATGGTAACCACGGTGGTGGCAACGGCGGCCAGGGTGGCGGCAATGGCAGCCACGGTGGCGGCCACGGAGGTGGCAA
This sequence comes from Rhizobium sp. BG4, assembly GCF_016864575.1. Classification (NCBI taxonomy): domain Bacteria; kingdom Pseudomonadati; phylum Pseudomonadota; class Alphaproteobacteria; order Hyphomicrobiales; family Rhizobiaceae; genus Rhizobium; species Rhizobium sp. BG4. The sequence goes on along the minus strand of NZ_CP044125.1, from coordinate 1,718,246 downwards.
GTATAACCAGTGATCCTGCTGTCCAGCGGTCAACGATGACGAGGAGCCCGGCTGAAAAGCCGGGCTTCGTTCTTTCCTGGCTGTCGACAATATCCGCCTGACGGAGTGTCGCGCGCTCCATAGCCGGCGTAGCGCGATCGGCCATTCCATCGACAGCCTTGCCATACCCGCCCGTTCGGCTTAGCTCTGCCGCATATCGAATCCGGACAAGCGATGCCTCACAAGGTCTACCTCTCCCTGCTCAAGCTCACCGACTTCCGCAACTACGCGGCAGTGTCGCTGGCGCTCGACGGGCGTCACGTCGTGCTGACGGGCAATAACGGGGCGGGCAAGACGAACCTGATGGAAGCGGTCTCCTTCCTGTCGCCCGGACGCGGTCTGCGGCGCGCGACCTATGCGGATGTCACTCGAGTCGGCGCTTCGAACGGTTTTTCGATCTTTGCCGAACTCGAGGGCATCGAGGGCAATGTCGAGATCGGCACCGGCGCCGATACGGCGGATGACAATGCGGCGCGCCGCTTGCGCATCAATGGGACCGCTGCGAAAACGGCTGACGAACTCACCGATCACTTGAGAGTTCTCTGGCTGACGCCATCGATGGACGGCCTGTTTACCGGCGGTTCATCGGATCGCCGCCGTTTTCTCGACCGGCTGGTTCTATCGCTCGATCCCGCCCATGGCCGCCGCGCCAGCGATTTCGAGCGCGCAATGCGCGGCCGCAACAAGCTGCTTGATGATGGCCGTTTTGACCCCTCTTGGCTCTCCGGGATCGAGCAGCAGATGGCAAGCCTCGGCATCGCCATGGCGCTTGCCCGCCAGGAAATGCTGGGCCTGCTCGCCCGGCTGATCGAGGAAACGCGCGAGACCTCGCCGTTCCCTTCCGCCTCTCTCGAATTGTCGGGCTTCATGGACGGCCAGTTCTCGCGCCCGGCCGTCGATCTGGAGGATGACTATGCGGCAATGCTGGCGGCGAGCCGCTACCGCGATGCCGCCGCAGGCCGGACGCTCGATGGCCCGCACCGCGCCGATCTCATCGTCCGCCACCGCGAAAAGCAGATGGAGGCGGCGCGCTGCTCGACCGGCGAGCAGAAGGCGCTGCTGGTCGGCCTCATCCTGGCCCACGCCCGCCTCGTCGGCAATCTGACGGGCCACGCGCCCATTCTCCTGCTCGATGAAATCGCCGCGCATCTCGACGAAGGCCGCCGTGCGGCTCTCTTCGATCTGATCGACGCGCTGGGCGGCCAGTCCTTCATGACCGGCACCGACCGCTCGATGTTTTCAGCACTCGGCGAGCGGGCACAGTTCTTCACCGTCTTTGACGGGCATGTCGGCGCATGAGCGACGGCGCTTCCTTCTTCGCGCCGGGCCGTGATAGCATCGCCGTCATGGAACCTCTCAGTCCCGAAGAAATCGCACGATATCAGCGTCATATCCTGCTGCCGGAGATCGGCGGGCCAGGCCAGCAGAAGCTCAAGGCGGCCCGCGTGCTGGTCATCGGTGCCGGTGGCCTCGGTGCCCCGGTGCTGCAATATCTGGCGGCCGCCGGCGTCGGTACGCTCGGCATCGCCGACGACGATCGCGTCTCCCTGTCGAACCTGCAGCGGCAGGTGATCCACGATTCCGGCACGATCGGCGAGATGAAGACCGAGAGCGCCGCCTTTGCCATCTCCCGTCTCAATCCGCATGTGAAGGTGATCCGCTTCGAGGAACGCTTCTGTCCAGAGGCGGCGGCACGCCAGATCTCGGGCTTCGATCTGCTGATCGACGGTTCGGACAATTTCGACACCCGCTATGCCGCCGCCGATGCCGCCGAGCGGGCGAAAGTTCCGCTGGTCACAGGCGCGGTCGGCCGCTTCGATGGATCGGTGACCGTGCTGAAGCCCTATGAGGCAGGCGCGGACGGCAACCCCAATCCGACCTATCGGGACCTCTTTCCCGAAATCCCGCCGGAAGGGCTGATCCCTGCCTGCGCCGAAACCGGGATCGTCGGAGCCCTGACAGGTGTCATCGGCACTCTGATGGCCATGGAGGCGATCAAGCTTGTGACAGGCAATGGCGAGCCGCTCGTTGGCCGCCTGCTGCTCTACGATGCGCTGAGCGCCCGTTTCGATAGTATACGATATAAGCGTCGGCGGACAGCATGATCGATATTGTCAGACTAGATGAAGGCTTCGGCCGCTGGTCGGAGCTTGTTGAGCTGATCCTCTCCTCCTTCGCCCATATGAACGGCCGCATCGATCCGCCATCCTCGGCGCTGGATCTGACGCCCGATGCCCTGCGGGCAAAGGCGGTGGCGGAGATCGGCTATGTCGCGTTACAGGATGGTGCAATTGCGGGATGCATGTTCCTTCGCCCGGAAAGTGCGTGCCTCTATCTTGGCAAGCTCGCGGTCGCACCTGAATTGCAGGGCAGGGGGATCGGCAAACAGCTTCTCGCTGTGGCCGAAGCGGTTGCGCGCGAACGTTCGCTGGAGACGATCCGGCTCGATACGCGAATCGAGCTGACTGGCAACCATGCTGCATTCGCCGCCATGGGCTTTGTCAGGACAGCTGAGAAATCGCATCCCGGCTTCGATCGGGTGACCTATGTCGAGATGCGCAAGACCCTGGCTTAACGGCCGGGTAGAACGCGGTTCGGCGGCCGGTGGCCGTCGATGAAGGCGCGGATGTTGATGATCACCTTGTCGCCCATGTCGATACGGCCTTCGATCGTTGCCGAGCTCATATGCGGCAACAGCACGACCTTGCCTTCGTTGGCGAGCTTGATCAGCTTCGGATTGACCGAGGGCTCGTTCTCGAAGACATCGAGCCCTGCACCGGCAATCCGTCCCTCCCGCAGACATTTGATCAGCGCCGCTTCATCAACGACATCGCCGCGCGCGGTGTTGACGAGATAGGCAGTCGGCTGCAGCAGCGCGAGGCGCCGGGCCGAGAGCAGGTGGAAGGTCGCCGGTGTCGACGGGCAGTTGACGGAGACGATGTCGACCCGGGCCAGCATCTGGTCGAGGCTTTCCCAATAGGTCGCCTCCAGCTCGTCTTCGGTCGCCGGGTTGACGCGCTTGCGGTTGTGATAGTGGATCGAGAGGCCGAAGGCCTTGGCGCGCCGCGCGACGGCAGTGCCGATCCGGCCCATGCCGACGATGCCGATCCGCTTGCCGTGAATGCGCCGTCCCAGCATCCAGGTCGGCGACCAGCCGGCCCATTCGCCGGGCTTGTCGGTAAGGACGCGCGCACCTTCGCCGAGCCGGCGCGGTACGGCGAGGATCAGCGCCATCGTCATGTCGGCCGTGTCTTCGGTCAGCACGTTCGGCGTGTTGGTAACGGTGATGCCCTTGCGGGCGGCAGCCTCGACATCGATATGGTCGGTACCGTTGGAGAAGCTGGCGATCAGCTTCAGCTGCGGCCCTGCCTGTTCGATCAGCGCTGCATCGATCCGGTCGGTCACCGTTGGCACCAGCACGTCGGCAGTCTGCACCGCCTCGGCAAGCTCGGGCATGGAGCGCGGCGAATCGTCGATGTTCAGTTGCGCGTCGAACAGCTCGCGCATGCGGGTCTCGACCGCGTCAGGCAGTTTCCGGGTGATGTAGACCTTCGGTTTTTCTTCGATGTCATCGCGGCCGGCCATGCCTTGTTCAGATGTCTTTAACCAAGACGGGGGATAATTTTAACGTTCGGGCAATTTCTACCAGACCCGCACGCGAAGACAAACAAAACTCGCGAGCGGTTTCCGGCGAATGTCACGGCCCGGCTGATGAGCGGGCGCGCCCGCTTACCATTTCGAGCGAACGGAAACTCCATGCGTGGAATCACTCTGAAGTCCTGCCTTGCTATTGCGGTTGGTCTGATGCTGTCGGCAAGCGCCGTCGAATCTGCGTATGCGCAAGCGGCCAAGGGCCCGAGCGGCCTGCCGCTGCCGCGCTTCGTGACGCTGAAGTCGAAGCGCGTCAATCTGCGCATCGGCCCCGGAACCGATTATGCCGCTTCCTGGATGTACCTCAAGGCCGGCCTGCCGGTGGAGATCATCCAGGAATATGACAACTGGCGCCGCATCCGCGATGCCGACGGCACGGAAGGCTGGGTGAACCAGTCGCTGCTGTCGGGTCAGCGCTCGGCGCTGGCTGCGCCGTGGATGAAGGGCAAGGGTAAATCTGTCTTCGTCAACATGCGCCGCGAGCCGCAGTCTTCGGCAACCATCGTCGCCAAGCTGGAGCCTGGCGTGATGATCCATATCGGCGAGTGCAATGGCGACTGGTGCCATGCAGATGCCGACGGCGCCGAAGGATGGGTGGCGCAGTCGGAAATCTGGGGTGCTTACCCCGGCGAAGCCTTTAAATAAGCTTCGCCTCGCGGGCCGCTTCGGCAAGCGACTTCATCGGCCGGGGGCCGATCTGCTGGATCACGATGCCGGCCGCCAGGCAGCCGAGCTTGCCGCAATCTTCAAGAGTGCGGCCCTGCGTGTAGCCGTAGAGGAAGCCTGAGGCGAAAAGATCGCCGGCGCCCGTCGTATCGACGACCTCGTTGATGCGGATCGCATCCACATACCAGCGCTCGCTGCCCTTAAGGATCACCGCGCCGTCTTCGCTCATCGTCACGGCCGCAATCTTGCAGTCCTTGGCGATTTTGTTCAGCGCTTCCTCGAAATCGTCGGTCTCATAGAGCGACAGCGCTTCCTGCTTGTTGGCGAAGACGATGTCGACAGTGCCGGAGCGCATCAGGTCGAGGAATTCCGCACGGTAGCGGCCGACGCAGAAGCTGTCCGAGAGCGTCATCGACACCTCGCGGCCATTCTCATGGGCGATGCGGGCGCATTCGCGGATTGCTTCCTTGGCGCGCGGCGGATCCCAGAGATAACCCTCGAAATAGGTCACCTTGGCATCGGCGACGACATCGCTCTCGACGTCTTCTGGTCCGAGCTCGACGCAGGCGCCGAGATAAGTGTTCATCGAACGCTCGCCGTCATCGGTGACGAAGATCATCGAGCGCGCCGTCGGCGGGAACTTGCCCTTCGGCTTGGTCTGGTAGTGAACGCCCTGGGCGCGGATGTCGTGCGCAAAGATCTCGCCCAGCTGGTCGTCGGCGACCTTGCCGAAATAGGCGGCCTTGGCGCCGAGGCTTGCGGCACCGGCTGCCGTGTTGCCGGCGCTGCCGCCCGACGCTTCCAGAGCCGGTCCCATGCGAGAATAGAGCAGCTCGGCGCGTTCGGCATCGATGAGGTTCATCGCCGCCTTGGTGATCTTGTTGTCAATGAGGAACTGGTCGTCGCAACGCGCGATAATATCGACGATGGCGTTGCCGACAGTCAGAACATCGAATTTGGTCATGAAATGGGAGGTCCCGGATTTTGTGATAGCCGGGGTTTGGTCTTAGCGGAATTTCCGCTGATGGAAAGGAAAAAGGCTTTGGCGGTGGTTTTCTTCGCAAAAATGCCGCCAATCCGTCATGCCGCTGTCACCATGGACACCTAAATAAGCTCTCAAGCAGACCGGCATGAGCATCCAAGGATGTGGCCGGGTGAGAAGGGATGATGCCCTTCGACTGTTCCGGAAGCGGCGCTGACCACGGATGAACTGGCAGCATCGCGCACCGGGTGTCCGGCAAGACCGGATGCGGAAAAGCGGGCCTTGCCCGCTTTTTTTGTTGCCGTCCGCCGCAATGTTTGCGCCAACGGGTTTGTCAACCTGCGACCTTTGCTGTTAGACCTTAGGCTCCCCGCGCCAAGGCAGTTCTCCCCGCATGACAGCTATCGTTTTCGACGTCCTCCCTATCTTCATCATGATCCTGATCGGCTGGCTGATCGTGAAAGCGGGGTTGATGACGGCCGATACCGGCGATGCGCTGAGCGATTTCGTCTTCAAGATCGCCGTGCCGATGCTGCTCTTCCGCACCATCGCTGAGGCTGACTTCCACGGCGCTTCGCCCTTCCGCCTCTGGATCGCCTATTTCTCCGGCGTCGCCGTCACCTGGACTGTCGGCCATATCGCCGCGACTAGGCTTTTCGGCCGCGATGCCCGCATCGGCGTTCTCGCCGGCGTCTCCTCGGCCTTCGCCAATACGATCTTCGTCGGCTTGCCACTGGTCCAGCGCACCGTCGGCGACAAGGGTCTCGTGCCGCTCTCGATCCTGATTGCCGTGCATCTCCCCGTCATGATGATCGTCGGCACGATCCTGATGGAGCGCGCTGAACACAAGATCTCAGGCGCCGCCGACCGCAGCATCCTGAAGCTTCTGCGCCAGATCGGCCTCAATCTCATCCGCAATCCGCTGGTGATCGGCCTGGCGGCCGGTGCCGCCATGCACCTGCTTGGCCTGACGATGCCGGGTCCGGTCGAAAATATCGTCGATCAGATTGCCGGTGTTGCCGGTCCGGTCGCGCTGATTTCGCTTGGCATGGCTCTGGAGAAATACGGCGTATCGGGCAATCTCGGCATCGCCAGCGTCACCTCCGCCTGCAAGCTTCTGCTGCTGCCCTGCTGTGTCTGGATCGCCAGCCACCTCGTCGGGCTCGCGCCTGATTGGACGGCGGCGCTGGTGCTGATCGCTTCGGTTCCGACCGGCGTCAATGCCTGGCTGATCGCCAACCGCTTCGGCGTCGGCCACAGCCTCGCGGCCTCGACGATTACCGTGACAACCGCGCTCGGCGCCATTTCGGTCTCGCTCTGGGCCTATATCCTCGGCGCCTGACGCCGCAGGCGCGCAAAAGAAAAGCCCGGCTTGCGGCCGGGCTTCAATCTCTTTTCCGATATGTCGATCAGCTTACTGCGTGATCGTATCCGGAGCGTTCGGGTCCGGCAGAGCAACCGGCGAGTCGGCCAGCGTGTGCAGGTAAAGGATGACGTTGGCGCGATCCTGTTCCTTCGGCAGACCGGCAAAGCCCATGGCGGTGCCCGGGACCTGCTTCTTCGGAGCCATCAGGAAGTGGTTCAGATGGTCGAAGGTCCACTTTTCGCTGCTGCCCTTGGAGAAGTCCTTCATAGCGGAGGAATAGGCGAAGCCCTCATGCGAGGCGATCGGGCGATCGACGAGACCATAGAGATTCGGACCGACTTTGTTCGGCCCCCCCTTGGTCGCGTCATGACAGGCCTGACACTTCTTGAAGACCGTTTCGCCGGCCTTGGCATCAGCCGTCGGCAGCAGCTTTGCGATCGGAACCATTGCAGCGGCTGCACTCGCTTCGCCACCGCCAGCAGCTGGCGTCTCCTCGGCGACGATCGTGAAGCCTTCCTTCTCAGGCGCTTCGGAATGGAAGATCCCCTCGGACGCGATGGAAACCGACATCAGAACGAAGATCGTTCCAAGCAGTGCACCAACGGCCGTATTGACGTAAGAATTCATCTGCAATGCTCCCCGTGCAGTCGGCAGACCCTAAAAAGGTACCATCTTGAAATCGCGCGGAACCTATGTCTTTTGGCTGTTCGTTGCAACTGTCTAAATGGTCCTGTACGTGAGACTTTTTGACACTTTTCCGCCCGGAATAGAAGGCCTGACAGATGACTGGTTCAAATTTAGATGACGTCCTCGTTCTGATCCCGGCACGCATGGCGTCGACCCGGCTTCCGGGCAAGCCGCTGGCCGATATCTGCGGTCTGCCGATGATCGTCCAGGTTGCCAAACGCGCCAGGGAGGCCGATATCGGCCGCGTGGTCGTCGCCGTCGACGATCAACGCGTCTTTGATGCGGTCGCCGAGGCGGGCTTCGAGGTGATCATGACAAGCGGTCACCACCAGTCGGGCTCGGACCGCATTCACGAGGCGATGATGAAGGTCGATCCTGAGGGCAGGGCAAAGATTATCGTCAACGTCCAGGGCGACCTGCCGACCATTGAACCGAAAACCATCCGCGCCGCGCTGCGCCCGCTTGCCGATGAAGCCGTCGATATCGGCACGCTGACAATCGAAATCGACAACGAGGAAGACAAGACGGCTCCGCATATCGTCAAGGTTGTCGGCTCACCGCTTTCCGAGACCCGTCTGCGCGGCCTCTACTTTACCCGCACGACGGCGCCCTACGGCAAGGGGCCGCTCTATCACCACATCGGCCTCTATGCGTACCGCCGTTCGGCCCTTGAGCGCTTCGTCGCGCTCGGTCCATCCGTTCTCGAACTGCGCGAATCGCTGGAGCAGCTGCGGGCGCTGGAAGCCGGCATGCGCATCGATGTCGAAATCGTCGAAACAGTACCGCTCGGTGTCGATACCCCCGCCGATCTCGAAAAGGCCCGCCGGATTCTCGCGGCAAGACAGGCTTGAGGATATAGCCATGAACAACAAGACAAACCGGATTTCATTCCAGGGCGAGTTCGGCGCCAATTCCGATATGGCCTGCCGCGACATGTTCCCGACCATGGAGCCGCTGCCCTGCCAGACCTTTGAGGATGCCTTTACGGCGCTCGAAAGCGGCGAGGCGGATCTCGCGATGATCCCGATCGAGAACACGATCGCCGGCCGCGTCGCCGATATCCATCATCTGCTTCCCGATTCCAGGCTGCATATCGTCGGCGAATATTTCATGCCGATCCGCTTTCAGCTGATGGTGCTGCCGGGTGTGTCGAAGGATGAGATCCGCACGGTCCACAGCCATATCCATGCGCTTGGCCAGTGCCGCAAGATCGTCCGCGCCAACGGTTGGAAGCCGGTCATCGCCGGCGATACAGCCGGTGCCGCGAAGATGGTTCAGGAAACCGGCGACCGGACGATGGCGGCGCTTGCGCCCCGCCTTGCTGCCGATCTCTATGGCCTCGAGATCGTTGCCGAAAATGTCGAGGACACCGAGAGCAACGTCACCCGTTTCGTCGTGCTGTCGCGGGACGAGAAATGGGCGAACCGTTCGAATGAAGAAGAGAAGATCGTCACGACCTTCGTCTTCAACGTCCGCAACATTCCGGCCGCGCTCTACAAGGCGCTCGGTGGCTTTGCGACCAACAACATCAACATGACGAAGCTGGAAAGCTACCAGATCGGCGGCAAGTTCATCGCCACGCAGTTCTACGCCGATATCGAGGGCCATGCGAATGACAGCAATGTCCGCCAGGCGCTGGAAGAGTTGCGCTTCTTTTCGGAGAAGGTCCGCATTCTCGGGGTCTACAAGGGGCACCCGATGCGCGGCCTGCTGCACAAGTAACAAAAAGGGCGCCTCGGGCGCCCTTTTTCGTTTCACTTGTCGGGCTCACAGACCCGAAGACGATGGCCATCGGGGTCGAGCACCACGAAGGTCGGGCCGAAGTCGAGATCGACGAGTTCCTGGGCGATCGGCAGGCCACGCTTGCGCCAGTCGTCATACTGCTTGGCGACACCGTTGTCGCCGGGCACCATGAAGGCGATTTCGCCGCGATTGCCGATCGCCGAAGGCTGCGGCTCGACATTGCTGCGGCGCCAGAGGCCGAGCGTGAAGCCGCCATCGAGCGGGAAGGCGACGAAGTTCGGCGCTGCAACGGCCGGTTCGCGGCCGAGGATGTCCTTGTAGAAACTGGCGCTTTCGGCCGGATCCTTGACATAGAGAATGATGAGGTTGGGGCTGGTCATGGTCGTATCCTTTTGTTGGAGATGGCTGCACGAATGCGTGCCGCGGCGATCCGCTGCGGCGGTATGAAATTTCTGGTCTTGGGTATTATCGGTTGCCGGCTAGGCTTCGGCTTCCTGGCAGGTCCAGGCGGAAAGGCCGAGGTCGCGCCGCATGCCCGAAGACATCGACTGCGGATCGAGGCGGGGAGCGTCGCCTCGCGCCATGTTGCGCGATGCATTCTGCATCATGCGCAGCATCAGGGACTGCGGATAATCCGCATCGGCAGAAGATGTCTCGACAAGGCGGTCGCTGTATTTTGCGGTGCTGAATTTCACGCTCGTCATCATCGGTTCTCCTTCTGGATTGGTACCGATAATAGCGCGCTCTACTGTCAGATTCTGGCAGTAGCCTTTAGCGTTCGACGGGCACGTGTTCGATCTCGCGCCATTCTTTCATCAGCGCGCTGCGGCGGCGCGGATAGCGCTCGTCATGCGGCGTCATGTCGATGATGCGGTCGGTGCGGAAATGGCGGAAGCCGCGGCGCAATTCGCACCAGGCCATCACCATGCGGATATGCTCGAAATAGCCGAGCGCGAACGGCCAGACCCGCCGCAGCGAGATGCGGCCCTGCTCGTCGCTGTAATGCAGTTCGAGGATGCGTTCGGTGCGGATCGCCTTGCGGATCAGGGCAACGTCGGCCTTGTCCTCATTGGCGCGCTTTGGGCCGACGAGCAGCGTTGCCGATTCGATCGTCTCGCGCATCTCCTCGGGCAGGACGGCAGCGATCTTTGCAAGCGCATCGGCGGCCGCGCCCGCAAGCCGGGGTTCCGCCGAGCGGTTGACCCAGCGCGATCCCAGCACCAGTGCTTCGAGCTCCTCTTCGGAAAACATCATCGGCGGCAGCATGAAGCCCGGTTTCAGCACGTAGCCGACGCCGGCTTCGCCCTCGATCATCGCCCCCTGGCTCTGCAGGCTGGCGATGTCGCGGTAGAGCGTGCGCAGGCTGACACCGGTCTGCTCGGCCAGGATCACGCCACTGACGGGGCGGCGGTGCCGCCGGAGCACCTGGAGAAGAGCAAGAAGCCTTTCCGAGCGCGAGACCGGCATGACCTATCGCTTCCACTCCACCCAGTCGCGCATCAGGCGATGGGCGATGGCGCCTTTCGGCGGCGAGGCCTGGCCGTTGGCGCCAGGGCGCTCCAGCATCTCGATCGTCTCTTCGCGGGTAAACCAGCGGCAGTCTTCGAGTTCGGCCTCGTCGCGATTGATCTCGCTCGACTTCGCTTCGGCATAACAGCCGATCATCAACGTATGCGGCATCGGCCAGGGCTGCGAGGCATGGTAGCGGATGCGCCCGGTCTTGATACCGGATTCCTCAAGCGTCTCGCGGCGCACGGCGTTCTCGATGGTTTCGCCGGGCTCCACGAAACCGGCAAGACAGGAATACATGCCGGGCGCGAAATGCGGGCTTCTGCCGAGCAGGCAGAGGTCACGCTTCTCGTCGATCGTCAGCATGATGACGACAGGGTCCGTGCGCGGGAAGATCATGTGTTCGCAGGCGCTGCAGACGCGCTTGTAGCCGCCGATCTTCAGCTCCATGGCGCCACCGCAGCGGCCGCAGAACCTGTTGTCGCTGTTCCAGCGGATCAGGCTCGCCGCCTGCGCAAATTCGCCGAGCAGCACGTCGTCGAGCAGCTGATCGCGGTAGAGGGTGCGCCCGTCGGCCGGCTTGTAGTGGCTGGCAAGCTCTTCTTCCGGCACACCGACGGGGACGGCAAGCCGCGGCTCACCCGACTTGCGGTAGCCGAGCAGGATTGTCTCGTCCCAGCGGGGCTGCAGCTCCTGTAACTCGTAGCGGGCAAACAGCGGGTCGAGCACCTGCCCGTCATGCTTGAGGACCAGCTTGTCCTTGGTGAAGGCGAAGATATGCGTGCCGTCCTTGGCAAGTGCAGTCTCGACCGATTTCTCGTCGCGATGTTCCGAATCGCGGTTCAGGTCGTTGCCGGCAAAGGCGGTAAGGTTGCTCGGCTCCGGATGCGGAATGTCCGTATCGAAAATTGAAGAATTCATGATGAAAGGGCTTCCCGCAATGTCGCTATGAGCTGCTCCCGCTTCCCGTCCTCGTAAGGCTCGGCCGTGCCGAAGCCCCAGACGGGACCCGGCCAGTTGGCATCGCCTTCGAAGCGGGCGATGACATGAACATGAAGCTGGCGGACGATATTGCCAAGAGCCCCGACATTGATTTTTGTCGCCCCCGTCACCGTCTTAAGCGCGCTCGCCACGACCTCGGTCTCGAATGTCAGCATCACCTGATCGAGTGGCGTCAGTTCAAAAATCTCGGTTATGTCGGCCCGGCGCGGAACGAGGATCAGCCAGGGCCAGCGTGCATCCTTCGACAATCGGAGATCGCAGAGGCCTGTCTGCATGACGCTGATGCTGTCTTTTTCGAGCCGGGGGTCGAGCGCGAAATCCGCCAAAGTGCTTTCCTCCATTGTTTTCCAATGATTAGCAGTTTTTTTTGAGCTTGGCTTGCTTTTGATGACGATATTGCCGATATGTGGCTCCGGGAGGTTGGTGGTGGACGAGCCACTCGCCAACCGGGTCAGGTCCGGAAGGAAGCAGCCCTAACGAGCCCGGCACGGGTCATCGTGCCAGCCTCCCACCCTTCTCTCCATTCTTTGCCCGCATTGCCGGGCGACAAGCAGGGCGATGAGCGACACCGAGCGACAATCACAAGATGCCGCCTCGACGGGCACCGGTTACCGGGTGCTGGCACGCAAATACCGCCCCAAGGACTTCACGGACCTGATGGTCGGCCAGGAGCCGATGGTCCGCACCCTGACCAACGCTTTCGAGACCGGGCGCATCGCGCAAGCCTACATGCTGACCGGCGTTCGCGGTGTGGGCAAGACCACGACGGCGCGCATTCTGGCGCGTGCGCTGAACTACAAGACCCCTGACATCGACAAGCCAACGATCGACCTGCGCGTGCCCGGCGAACACTGCCAGGCGATCATGGAAGGCCGCCATGTCGATGTGATCGAGATGGACGCCGCCTCGCATACTGGTATCGATGACATCAGAGAGATCATCGAGCAGGTACGCTACCGTCCGGTTTCGGCGCGCTACAAGGTCTATATCATCGACGAAGTGCACATGCTCTCGACGGCAGCCTTCAACGGGCTGTTGAAGACCCTTGAGGAGCCGCCGGAACATGTGAAGTTCATTTTCGCCACGACCGAAATCCGCAAGGTTCCGATCACCGTCCTGTCGCGCTGCCAGCGTTTCGATCTGCGCCGCATCAGCGCGTCGGATCTCGTCGGCCTGTTCACGACAATTGCGTCGAAGGAAGGCATCGAGGCAGAGCCGGATGCGCTCGCCATGATCGCCCGCGCTGCCGAGGGTTCGGCGCGTGACGGTCTCTCGCTGCTCGACCAGGCCATTGCCCATGGTGGCGGTGCGGTCCAGGCCGAGGCCGTGCGCGGCATGCTGGGTCTTGCCGATCGCGCCCGCATCGTCGATCTCTTCCAGCATGTGGTGAAGGGCGATGTCGCCTCGGCGCTCAACGAGTTTCAGGCACAGTACGAGGCAGGCGCCAATCCTGTCGTCGTTCTGACCGACCTTGCAGACTTCACCCATCTCGTCACCCGTTTGAAATACGTGCCTGACGCCGCCAACGATCCGTCTTTGAGCGAGGTCGAGCGCACCAAGGCTGCGGAGTTCGCGCAGGGCGTGGCGGTGACCACTCTGTCGCGTATCTGGCAGATGCTGCTGAAGGGCATTCCGGAAGCGGAAAGCTCATCGCGCACGGCCGGTGCAGCCGAAATGGTGCTGATCCGCCTTGCCCACGCCGCGCATCTGCCGGCGCCGGAAGATGCTGCCCGCAGGCTGGCTGAATTCTCCGACAATGGCGGCGGTTCCGGCCGCCCGGCGCCATCTGGCAATGGCGGAGGCGCCCACGTCTCCTATCAGTCTGCCGCTCTGGCGCGCGCGCCGGAAAGCACGCCGCGTCCACAGCCGAACGGCCCGACCGCGATGCTGCGCGCCGTTCCCAATCCTGATCCTCAGCCGATGCAGGCCGGGCGTATCGAGAGCAGGCCTGCCGAAGCGCCGAAGCCTCTGGTCGCGGTCAATTCGATCGCCGATATCGTCAATCTGGCCGGTGAAAAGCGCGACGCCAAGGTCAAGGCGCTGGTACGGACCTTCGTTCGTCCCGTGAGGATCGATCCCGGTCGTCTCGATGTCAATCTGACCGAGGGTGCACCGACGACGCTGCTCAACGAGCTGGCCGTCAAGCTCAAGGAATGGACGGGGATCCACTGGATCGTTAGTCTGAGCCGCGAGCCCGGCGATCCGACCATGGTCGAGGCCGAGGCGAAGGCCAAGGAACAGCAGGTCAGCGATGCCCGCCAGGACCCGGATGTTGCGGCGATCCTCGCCCAGTTCCCGGGTGCCAAGATCATCGACGTCCGCGTCAGGGCGCCGGAGCCGGAGGAAGAGGGCGATATCGCCCCGCCCGCCGCTGCCGAATCCGCCGAGGGTGACATCCTCCCGGGCGATGACATAGAATTCTAGACTTTCAGAGAAGGACAAGACGATGCGCGACCTCATGGGAATGATGGGCAAAGTCAAGGAAATGCAGGCCAAGATGGAGCAGATGCAGGCGGAGATCGCCGAGCTCAAGGCCGAAGGCAAGGCAGGCGGCGGCCTCGTGACCGTTGTCCTGAACGGCAAGGGCGAGATGCAGAGCCTGAAGATCGATCCGTCGCTCTTCAAGGAAGACGATGTTGAAATCCTCGAAGACCTGATCGTTGCCGCCCACAAGGATGCCAAGGACAAGGCCGAAGCCGTCGCTGCGGAAAAGACCAAGGCGCTGACCGCTGGCCTGCCGATTCCGCCCGGCTTCAAGATGCCGTTCTGATCGCTGGAACTGGATTGCCGGGAGGAGGACTGACATGCTGACGCTGACGACGCTGCTGGTTTTTGCCGGCGCTCTTTTCATCGCTGCCGGTACGCCCGGCCCAAGCGTTGCGGCCCTCGTCGCCCGCGTCATCTCGAAGGGCGCGCGCGATGTGCTGCCCTTCCTGTTCGGCATGTGGGCGGGGGATGCCATCTGGCTGACCTGCGCCATCGCCGGCCTATCGGCGATCGCCGAAACCTTCTACCACGCCTTCGTCGTCATCAAGTGGCTCGGTATCCTCTACCTTCTCTACCTCGCCTGGAAGATGTGGTTCGCCAAGCCTGACGTCGAGGAAGAGGAGCTGCCGCAGGCGCGCTCGCGCGGCCGCATGTTCCTGACGGGCCTGGCAATCGCGCTCGGCAATCCGAAGATCATGATGTTCTACATCGCGCTGCTGCCGTCGATCATCGACATCCGTGCGGTCTCCTTCGGTGGCTGGGCGGAACTGGTGGTGACACTGTTCCTCGTTCTCGCGGTCGTCGATTTCACCTGGATGTTCCTGGCAGCCAAGGCCCGCAGCTTTCTCAAGAGCCGCCGCGCCGTGATGATCGCCAACCGCGCCAGCGCCGCCACCATGGCCGGTGCCGCCATGGCGATCGCTACCCGCTGATTGACGGCTGCGCCTCCAGCTGTGCCCGCAGCTTGTAATGGATGGGCGCTGCCAGATAGCGCTCGCGGTCCTCGCCCGAGAGCTTTCGGCCGAACGTTTCCATCATTTCGGGCATCGTCACCTTCGCGCCAGCGAAGGGTTGGTATTCGACAGCCATCCCGGCTTCTACGATCCCATTGGCAAGCACGCGGCAATAAATGCCCGGCCGTCCAGCTTTGGTGTAGCGCTTGACGAAGCGCGGATCGTCCATCCTGGCGGCGAAGGTCGCGCAGGGGATGCGGGCCGAGGTGGCCTCCAGAACAAGATCGCCTGCGATAAACCTGTCGCCGACCGAAACGTCGCGATTGTCGAGCCCGTCGATGACGAGGTTCTCCCCGAAGGTGCCGGGCGCAATCTCCCTGTCGAGCTCGTCGCTCCACCAGTCGAGCGTTAGCGATCCCTCGATATAGACGGCCTGATCGACGCCACCGTGATAGGTGCGGTTGCAGATCGCGTCGCCCAGCAGTCCTTCGGCATCGATCATCACGCTGCCGCCGACCGCATGCTTGAAGATGCCGGTCTTGTATTTCTTGCCGGGCAGCCGCTCTGGGCTTCCGGTGCAGACCGCTTTTATTTTCATGGCGGCGGCATTCCTTCCGCGATTCCGTTTTGACGACATATGGGCTAAGAACGGCGCATGGCAAAGCGAGTCACCGGCCCCGAAATCGAAAAACTCATCCAGCTTCTGGCGAAGGTGCCGGGCCTCGGGCCGCGCTCGGCGCGCCGCGCCGCGCTGCATCTGATCAAGAAGAAGGACCAGCTTCTCGGTCCTCTCTCCCATGCCATGGGCGATGCCTATGACAAGGTGAAGGTCTGCTCGCGCTGCGGCAATGTCGATACTGTCGATCCCTGCACCGTCTGCACCGATGACCACCGCGACCAATCCGTCATCATCGTCGTCGAGGACGTGTCCGACCTCTGGGCGCTGGAGCGCGCCGGCGCCATGAACGCCGCCTACCACGTTCTCGGCGGCACGCTGTCGCCGCTCGATGGCGTCGGGCCCGATGATCTCAACATCCGCGGCCTGATCGATCGGGTCGGCGAGGGCGGCATCCGCGAGCTGATCATCGCCGTCAACGCCACCGTCGAAGGGCAGACCACAGCGCACTATATAACCGACCAGCTCTCCGGGCTCGAGGTGAAGATCACCCGTCTCGCCCATGGCGTGCCGGTCGGCGGCGAGCTTGATTATCTCGATGAGGGAACGTTGGCGGCGGCACTTCGTGCACGAACGGCCATCTGAGGGGGAATGTCCGAATTGAAGATCCTTGCGCGTCTTTCGATCCTGACCGCCGCACTCGCTGTCTCGTTTCATCTTCCAGCGCAAGCCGCGCCATCCAAGGCCGCCGTCGAAGCGCAGTTCGAGAAATGGGTGCAGAACGACCTGCGGCCGGAAGCCGAGAAGAACGGCATCTCGGCCAAGACCTTTCAGGCGGCCTTTTCGGGTATCGAGCTCAACTGGGATCTTCCCGATTTGGCGCCGCCCGGTTTCCCGCCGCCGAAGGACCGCAAGCAGACGCAGGCCGAATTCTCCTCTCCCGCTCCCTATTTCAACGAGGATCGGTTGAAGAAGCTCGCCATGACCGGCCGCGGCTTCGCCTCGCAATACGCCTCTACCCTCAAGAGGATCGAGAAGACCTATGGCGTGCCGGGCTCGATCGTCCTCGCCATCTGGGGCCGAGAGACCGGGTTCGGCGCCGCCAAGATCCCCAATTCGGCGATCCAGGTTCTGGCAACCAAGGCCTTCATGTCGACCCGCAAGGAGATGTTCCGCACCGAGTTGATCGCGGCGCTCCACATCATCGACGGCGGTGATGTGACCCCTGCGGACTTCAAGGGCTCCTGGGCCGGTGCGCTCGGCCAGCCGCAGTTCATGCCGACGAGCTATCTGAAATACGCCGTCGATTTCGATGGCGACGGCCATCGCAATATCTGGACCTCGGTGCCGGATACGCTGGCATCGATAGCCAACTATCTGGTCAAGAAAGGCTGGCAGCGCGACCGCGACTGGGGCTTCGAGGTGACGATCCCCGCCTCGGTCTCTTGCGCCCAGGAAGGTCCCGATCTTGCCAAGCCGCTGTCGCAATGGGCCTCGCTCGGCATAGACCGTATCACTGGCAAGGGTTTCCCGTCTTCGGAACTGAAGGCGGATGGCATGATGCTGGTGCCGGCCGGCCGCGACGGCCCGGAATTCATCGTCACACCGAACTTCTACGTCATCAAGGAATACAACAACTCCGACCTCTACGCGCTCTATATCGGCAATCTCGCCGATCGCATCGCCTATGGCTCCGGCTCTTTTCAGGGCGCCTGGGGCGATGTCGGGAAGATGCTGCGCTCGGATGTGGCGGCGATGCAGAAGGCGCTGGAGCGCCAGGGCTATGATGTCGGCGGCTCCGACGGGCTGCCGGGCTACAAGACGCGCCGTTCAATCGGCCAGTGGCAGGCAAAGAACGGCGAGAAGCCGACCTGCTATCCGGAGGCGTCGATGATCGGAAAGCTGAAATAGCCGTCAGAGACTGAGCTTCATGCCCTCATGGCTCGCCGTGAATCCGAGCTTCTCATAGAAGCGGATGGAATCCGATCTCGACTTGTCGCTGGTGAGCTGCACCAGCTTGCATCCGCGCTCGCGGCAGACCTCGATCGCCCATTCGATGAAGCACGTACCGAGCCCGCTGCCGCGTTCCGTCGCGGCGATGCGTACACTCTCGATCTGCCCGCGCCACATGCCGGTGCGCGAAAGCCCGGGAATGAAGGTCAGCTGCAGGCAGCCGACCGGATTGTCGCGATCGTCGACCGCGACGGCAAGCAGCTGGTTCTGGTCTGAGTCGATGGCGGCGAAGGCTGCGGTATAGCGCTCGTCGATCCGGTCGGAGATTGCCTCCCGGCCGCTTCCGAGCGCATCGTCGGCCAGCATCGCAATGATGGCGGGGAGATCGCTTTCCCTTGCTCGTCTGAACATCGCACGGGCACCTAGTGATGAATGTCGATCGGCGGCTTGTGGAACACGTCGTCCGATGGCGGTATCGCCTGGCGTTCGATCATACGGTGGACATGCGGCAATTCCGTGCCCCGATGCAGCGCCCGCAGCCGATCGGTATTCTCGGCATCGGCCTGGGTGCGGCGCTGGTTGTGGCGGATGTATTCGACCCATGTCGGTGTATGATAGCTCTCCGTCCAGATGCCGGGATTTTCGAGATCGCGCATCAGTGCCCAGGCCCGCGCGCCATCGCGAATGCGGATCCGCCGCCTCTCGCCCATCAGCTTCAGGAACTCAGGAAGATCCTCGTCGCCGATGATGTAGTCGATCTGGATGACGATCGGGCCGCTGCGTGGCGTGATGTCGAGGCCGAGCGCCGGCTCGATGAAGCGGTTGAGCGGATCGAGATTGAGCGATGCAAAGGCCGGCATCGAGAAGCGTAGGCCGATGACGATGCCGACGAGCATGACCGCCGCCGAACCATAGAGCGCGTTGGAAACGCCGAACTCGTCGGCCGCTATACCCCAGAGCCAGCTGCCGCCCGCGATGCCGCCGAAGGTCACGGTCTGGTAGAGCGAGAGCGCCCGGCCGACGACCCAGCGCGGCGTCGAGAGCTGCACGATCGTGTTGAAGAGCGACAGCGCCAGAACCCAGCAGCCGCCCGAGATCAGCAGGCCGGCGCAGGTGAGGATGGCGAAAGGGCTGGCGGCGGTGATCGCCATGCTGAGAGCAAAGCCCGCGAAGGCATAGCGGATGATCGTTTCGCTGCTCAGCGCATCGCGCAGCCGCGCGTTCAGCGCGCCACCACCAATGGCGCCGATGCCGAAAGAACCGAGCATGAAGCCGTAGGTGAGCGGGCCGCCGGAGACGAGATTGATCGCGACGATCGGCAGCAGCGCCAGAATGGAGCTCGCGCCGACACCGAAGATGAAGCCGCGGACGAGCACTTTCTCGAGGTTCGGCGACATCGAGATATAGCGGAGCCCGGCGAAGATTGCGCTGCCGAGGCTTTCGCGCGGCAGCGTCGAGGCGGGCAAGGCAGGCTTCCAGCGCTTCAGTGCATAGATCAGCGCCAGATAGCTCACCGTATTGACTGCAAAGGCCGCCGCAGCACCAGCGGCCGCAACGATGACGCCGCCGATGGCCGGGCCGACGCTGCGGGTCATGTTGAAGCCCATGCTGTTCAGCGTCACTGCATTTGGCAGATCCTCGCGCGGCACCATGTCGCCGACCGAAGCCTGCCAGGAGGGATTGTTGAGCGCCGTGCCGCAGCCGATCAGGAAGGTGAAGATCAGCAGAAGCCAGGGCGTGATCCAGCCGATCAGCGCGCAGGCCGTCAGAACGGCCGAAACGGCGAGCATCAGACATTGCGCCGTCAGCATCACCCTGCGCCGGTCGAAATTGTCGGCGAGCGCGCCCGAGACCAGCGAGAACAGCATGATCGGCAGCGCCGTCGATGTCTGCACCAGCGCCACCATGTCCTCGGAGGCGGTGATCGTCGTCATCATCCAGGCGGCGCCGACGGCCTGGATCAGTCCGCCGAAATTCGACGCAAGGCTCGCAAACCAGATTCTGCGATAGGTTTCATGCTTCAGCGGCGCCAGCGTGGAAGAATTCGACGGCACGTCCCCTCCGTCCGGATTTGCTCCGGCTTGTCTTGTTCTCGTCCTGCCCAATATATGACGATGCGAGGCCGAGGCTAGGCAGGGATTTGCATCCGGGGCGCATTTGGCGCCGGAGCTTGCATTTTCGGAAAAACGGGCCTATATGCCACTCAAATTCTTGATCGTACGATGAAGAGTGGGCCGCAAGGACCCGCTCTTTTTTATTAGCTCGATCATGCAAAATGCTTTGAAATTTGCGAGGAGCGCACCGCTTGTCGGACCAGACAAACGTAGAAAACGAACTTGAGCCGCGGCTGATTACCGAGACCGGGCTTGACCAGCGCCTTGCCGACATCATCGAGCCTGTGCTTGTCGGCATGGGCTTCCGCCTGATCCGCGTCCGCATGCTGAATCAGAACGGCGCGACGCTGCAGATCATGGCAGAGAAGAACGATGGCACCATGACCGTCGAGGATTGCGAAGAGGTCTCCACGGCCGTTTCGCCGGTCCTCGATGTGGAAGATCCGATCGATCGGGAGTATCATCTCGAAGTGTCGTCTGCCGGTATCGACCGCCCTTTGGTGCGCAAGTCGGATTTCGTCCGCTGGCAGGGACATCTTGTGAAGTGCGAAACGTCGATCATGATCGGCAACCGCAAGCGGTTCCGCGGCAAGATTCTGGAATCGAATGCAGATGGCTTCACGCTCGAGCGTGACCAGGTTGCTTATGGCGAAGAGCAGAAGGTGGAAATCCCCTTCACGGCCCTTTCCGACGCCAAGCTTATCCTGACCGACGATCTGATCCGCGACGCCCTTCGCGCCGATAAGGCTGCGAAGGCGGAAGCCGCGAACCAGAACGACGCGGAAGACCAAGAATAACCGATCAACTACAGGCTCCAGGGACGGGAACCCGGAAGGCCAAGACGGAGAGATAAAACAATGGCAGTCAGTGCGAACCGGCTCGAGCTTCTGCAGATCGCAGATGCAGTGGCGCGCGAAAAAGTCATCGACCGCGAAATCGTGCTGGCCGCTATGGCCGATGCGATCCAGAAGGCGGCTCGCTCCCGTTACGGTTCGGAATCGAACATCCGCGCCGACATCAACCCGAAGACCGGCGAAATCCGTCTGCAGCGTCTGCTCGAAGTCGTCGAGAAGGCCGAGGACTATTCCACGCAGATCCCGCTGGAACTCGCCCGTGACCGCAACCCCGATGCAGCTCTTGGCGATTTCATCGCCGATCCGCTGCCGCCGATGGATTTCGGCCGTATCGCGGCGCAGTCCGCAAAGCAGGTCATCGTCCAGAAGGTTCGCGAAGCCGAGCGTGACCGCCAGTTCGACGAGTTCAAGGACCGCGTCGGCGAAATCGTCAACGGTACCGTCAAGCGCGTCGAGTACGGCAACGTTATCGTCGACCTCGGCCGTGGCGAAGGCATTATCCGTCGCGACGAAATGATCCCGCGCGAAAACGTCCGCTATGGCGATCGCGTCCGCGCATACGTATATGACGTCCGTCGCGAACAGCGCGGCCCGCAGATCTTCCTGTCGCGCACGCATCCGCAGTTCATGGTGAAGCTCTTCACCATGGAAGTTCCGGAAATCTACGACGGCATCATCCAGGTTCGCTCGGTTGCCCGTGATCCGGGTTCGCGCGCCAAGATCGCCGTTATCTCGAACGATAGCTCGATCGATCCGGTCGGCGCCTGCGTCGGTATGCGCGGTTCGCGCGTTCAGGCCGTCGTCGGCGAACTCCAGGGCGAAAAGATCGACATCATTCCGTGGTCGCAGGATCCGGCGACCTTCGTGGTCAATGCCCTGCAGCCGGCTGAAGTCGCCAAGGTCGTTCTCGACGAAGATGCAGAGCGCATCGAAGTCGTCGTTCCCGACGAGCAGCTGTCGCTCGCCATCGGCCGCCGCGGTCAGAACGTTCGTCTGGCCTCGCAGCTGACCGGCTGGGACATCGATATCATGACGGAAGCCGAAGAGTCGGAGCGCCGTCAGAAGGAATTCAACGAGCGCACCAACCTGTTCATGGATGCTCTCGACGTTGACGAAATGGTCGGTCAGGTCCTGGCTTCCGAAGGCTTCGCAGCCGTTGAAGAGCTGGCCTATGTGGATCTCGACGAAATCGCCTCGATCGACGGTTTCGACGAAGACACCGCGCAGGAAATCCAGACCCGCGCCCGCGAATATCTCGAAAAGCTCGAAGCCGAGATGGACGAGAAGCGCAAGGCGCTCGGCGTTACCGACGAGCTGCGCCAGATCAACGGCATCACCGCCCAGATGATGGTCGCTCTCGGCGAAGACGGCATCAAGACGGTCGAGGACTTCGCCGGTTGCGCAGCAGACGATCTCGTCGGCTGGACCGAGCGCAAGAATGGCGAAACGAAGAAGTTCGAGGGTCTCTTCTCGAAGTTCGATGTTTCGCGCGTCGAAGCTGAACAGATGGTCGTTCAGGCCCGCCTGCTGGCTGGCTGGATCACCGAGGAAGACCTTGCGAAGGAAGCCGAAGCCGTTGAGGCCGATGCTGCCGAGCAGGACGCATAATGACCGCGCAGCCGGACACTTCTCCTGAGGATGATGATCTTGCAGGTTACGACGTGAACGGCCGCATGTGCATCGTGACGCGCGAAAGCGGATCGCCGGATGAGCTGATCCGCTTCGTGGCCGCTCCCGATGGCTCCATCATTCCGGACCTGAAGCGTCAGCTTCCGGGCCGGGGATGCTGGGTGAAGATCGACCGTTCGCTGGTCGACAAGGCGGTGGCGAAGAAGACCTTCGCCCGCGCTTTGAAGGCCGACGTGAAGGCTGCCGATGATCTCGGCGAAACCGTCGACCGGCTGCTGGCACAGCAGCTGATGCAGATGATGAATATGGCCCGCAAGGCCGGTCAATTCATCACCGGCGCCTCGAAAGTGGATGCTGCGATCCGCGCTGGCGCGGCGATCGCGGTCTTCCATTCGACCGGAGCGGCCGATGATGGCGTGCGAAAGATAGACCAGGCTCGCAAGGCCTGGCACCTCGGAATGGAAACCGAGGAGGAAATACCTTCCTTCCGTCTCTTCTCGGAGAGCGAAATGGAAGGGGTGATGGGCCAGAATGCTTTTATCCATGCCGCAGTGCTTGCAGGGCAGGCAGGTGAGGGTGTAGTGAAGCGCGCAAAGATGCTCGAGCAGTACCGCAATGGCGGTCAGTCGCGAGCGCCGGGCAGCGCTGGCCGGCAAAAACAATGATACGGGCGACCGGCATCTGCCGGCCCATCATTGATCGACTTATGTGATTGACAGGGTCTGATGACGTCATCGATCCCTGTCCGAAGGAACGGGATCGAATGACCGATAGCAATGACGACAAGACACTTGGTGCAACGGGCAAGAAGACGCTGACCCTGAAACCGTCGGGGATAAGCCAGGGCACCGTGCGCCAGGATATGGGTCGCGGTCGCACCAAAGCGGTCGTCGTCGAGACCCGCAAGCGGCGCCCGATGCGCCCTGAAGACGAACGTCCGGTCGCACCTGCTCCGGCAGCGCCGCGCGCAGCCGAGCCTGCACCCGCGCCTGTCCAGGCTCGTCCGCAGCCGCAGGCACCGGCACCCCGTATCCAGCAGCCCAGCTCTCAGCAGCAGGCTCCGCGCCAGCAGGACCGTCCGCGTCCGGTGGTGCTGAACCATCTGTCGCCGGAAGAAATGGATGCGCGTCGCCGCGCTCTTGCCATGGCGCAGGTTCGCGAAGCTGAAGACGCGGCTCGCCGTGTCGAGGAAGAGAAGCGCCGCGCTGTCGAAGAAGCCGCCCGTCAGGCCGCTGAAGCTGAAGAGGCTGCGCGCCGGGCCGCTGAAGAAGCTGCCCGTCCGCCGGCACCTCCGGTCGTTGAAGCCCCGGCACCGGCTCCGGCTGCAGAGCCTGTTCAGGCCCGTGCGGCTCAGCCGTCGGCACCTGCGGCCCGCCGCCCCGATGCCGCACCGGCACCTGGCGCTGCGCGTCCCGGATCTGCTGCTGCTCCGGCAGCCGCCCGCGGCCGCCGCGAAGGCGAGGAAGATGATCGCGGCGGCGCTGCGCGCGGTGCTCCGGCACGCGGCCGTGTTGTCCGCCCGGAACCGGCAAAGCCCGTCACTACCCGTCCGAAGGGCGAGGAAGACCGCCGCCGCGGCAAGCTGACGATCGGCACGGCCGGCGTTGACGACGAAGGTGCGCGCGGCCGCTCGATGGCTGCCACCCGCCGCCGTCAGGAAAAGTTCCGCCGCAGCCAGATGCAGGAAACCCGCGAAAAGGTCATTCGCGAAGTCATCCTGCCTGAAACCATCACCATTCAGGAACTGTCGCAGCGCATGTCTGAACGCGCCGTCGACGTCATCAAGTACCTGATGAAGGAAGGCCAGATGATGAAGCCGGGCGACGTCATCGACGCCGACCTCGCAGAACTCATCGCCAGCGAATTCGGCCACACCGTCAAGCGCGTCTCGGAATCCGACGTCGAAGAAGGTATCTTTGACAAGGCCGACGATGCCGGCGAAATGGTTTCGCGTCCGCCTGTCGTCACCATCATGGGTCACGTCGACCACGGTAAGACCTCGCTGCTCGACGCCATCCGTCAGGCAAACGTCGTCTCCGGCGAAGCCGGTGGTATCACCCAGCATATCGGTGCCTATCAGGTCGAACAGAACGGCCAGAAGATCACCTTCATCGACACCCCCGGCCACGCCGCCTTCACGGCCATGCGTGCCCGCGGTGCGCAGGCGACGGATATCGCGATCCTGGTGGTCGCGGCCGACGACAGCGTGATGCCGCAGACGATTGAGTCCATCAACCACGCCAAGGCGGCTGGTGTTCCGATCATCGTGGCGATCAACAAGATCGACAAGCACGAAGCCAAGCCGGACCGCGTCCGTCAGCAGCTTCTGCAGCACGAAGTCTTCGTGGAATCGCTCGGCGGTGAAGTGCTCGACGTCGAAGTTTCGGCCAAGAACAAGACGAACCTCGACAAGCTGCTCGAAGCCGTCCTGCTGCAGGCCGAAATCCTCGACCTCAAGGCCGACCCGACCCGTACTGCCGAAGGCACCGTCATCGAAGCTCAGCTCGACCGTGGCCGTGGTGCGGTTGCGACAGTTCTGGTCCAGAAGGGTACGCTGAAGCCGGGCCAGATCATCGTTGCCGGCGATCAGTGGGGCCGCGTCCGCGCGCTCGTCACCGACAAGGGCGACCACGTCAAGGAAGCCGGTCCGGCGACCCCGGTCGAAGTTCTCGGTCTTTCCGGCACGCCGGCTGCAGGCGACAAGTTTGCCGTCGTCGAAAACGAAGCCCGTGCTCGCGAAATCTCCGAGTACCGCCAGCGTCTGGCGCGCGACAAGGCAGCTGCCCGCCAGTCCGGCCAGCGCGGTTCGCTCGAACAGATGATGAGCAAGCTGCAGAACACCGGCTACAAGGAATTCCCGCTGGTCATCAAGGGTGACGTGCAGGGCTCGATCGAAGCCATCATCGGCGCCCTGGACAAGCTCGGTACCGACGAAGTGCGTGCCCGCATCGTTCATTCGGGCGCCGGAGCCATCACCGAGTCGGATATCTCGCTTGCCGAGTCCTCCGATGCGGCGATCATCGGCTTCAACGTCCGTGCCAATGCGCAGGCACGTACCGCTGCCGAGCGTGGCGGCATCGAGATCCGCTACTACAACATCATCTACGATCTGGTGGATGACGTGAAGGCAGCGATGTCGGGCCTGCTGTCGCCGGAACGTCGCGAGACCTTCCTCGGCAATGCCGAAATCCTCGAGGTGTTCAACATCACCAAGACCGGCAAGGTCGCGGGTTGCCGCGTCACGGAAGGCAAGGTCGAGCGTGGTGCAGGCGTGCGCCTCATCCGCGACAACGTCGTCATCCACGAAGGCAAGCTCAAGACGCTCAAGCGCTTCAAGGACGAAGTATCGGAAGTTCCGGTCGGTCAGGAATGCGGTATGGCCTTCGAGAACTACGAAGATATCCGCGCCGGCGATGTCATCGAGTGCTTCCGCGTCGAGCATATCACCCGCTCGCTCTGATCGCGCGGACCTGTATCATGGACGGGCGCCGGATCACGTAAGGCCGGCGCCCGAACCTTTTGAGGCAAAGAAAAATGGCAACAAGACCGACAACCTCCGCTCCTTCCCAGCGCATGCTGCGCGTCGGCGAGCAGGTGCGCGCTGCGATCACGCAGGTGCTGCAGCGCGGCGAAGTCCGCGACGACGTGATCGAAAAGACCGTGATCTCCATCTCCGAAGTGCGCATGTCGCCCGATCTGAAGATCGCGACCGCCTTCGTGACGCCGCTCGGCGTCTCCGATCATGACAAGGTGA
This sequence comes from Rhizobium sp. BG4, assembly GCF_016864575.1. Taxonomy (NCBI): domain Bacteria; kingdom Pseudomonadati; phylum Pseudomonadota; class Alphaproteobacteria; order Hyphomicrobiales; family Rhizobiaceae; genus Rhizobium; species Rhizobium sp. BG4. Next base: position 1,692,241 of record NZ_CP044125.1, on the reverse strand, counting down.
TCGCGGCGCTGAACAAGAATGCGAAATACATCCGCGGCCGCCTCGGCAATCAGCTGCGCCAGATGAAATACATGCCGGAAGTCCGCTTCCGCGACGATACGAGCTTCGACAATTACAAGAAGATCGATGAGCTCCTGCGCTCTCCGGAGGTCAGCCGCGACCTCGATGACGACGCTGACGCCTGATAACAGAAGAAGACATGTCCAAACCACGTAAACCCAAGGGCCGCCCGGTTTCCGGCTGGCTGATCCTCGACAAGCCGGTGGATTTCGGCTCCACGGAAGCCGTTTCCAAGATCAAGTGGCTGTTCAAGGCGCAGAAATGCGGCCATGCCGGCACGCTCGATCCGCTTGCCTCCGGCATGCTGCCGATCGCACTTGGCGACGCCACCAAGACTGTTCCTTACGTCATGGATGGCCGCAAGATCTACGAATTCACCGTCACCTGGGGCGAAGAGCGCGCCACTGACGACCTCGAGGGTGACGTAACCCAGAGCTCGGACAAGCGTCCGTCTGAGGAACAGATCCGCGCCCTGCTACCGGGCTATACCGGCGTCATCAGCCAGGTTCCGCCGCAGTTTTCGGCGATCAAGATTGCCGGTGAGCGCGCCTACGATCTCGCCCGTGAGGGCGAGGCCGTCGAGATCCCGTCGCGCGAAGTCGAGATCTTCCGCCTGACGCTGCTCTCCTGCCCGGATGCCAGCACCGCGCATTTCGAAGTCGAATGCGGCAAGGGCACCTATGTCCGCGCTCTCGCCCGTGATTTCGGCCGCGAACTCGGTTGCTACGGCCATATCTCGGGTCTCCGCCGCACCTTCGTCGCTCCCTTCGCCGAAGACAGCATGATCCCGCTTGCCGATCTCGTCGCCCTCGAAGCGATCGAGGATCAGGACGAGCGTCTGGTCGCCCTCGACGCGCTGCTGATCGACACCAGCGAGGCGCTTTCCGCGCTGCCGCATCTCATCGTCAACGACGACCAGGCGCACCGCCTGAAAATGGGCAATCCGATCCTGGTGCGCGGCCGCGATGCGCCGATCACCGAGAGCGAAGCCTATGCGACGGCACGCGGCAAGCTGATCGCCATCGGCGAGATCGGCCAGGGCGAATTCCGCCCGAAGCGCGTCTTCGGCTGAGGCCACAGGAGCCTTGAGGAGGCGTGCCAGTCATGCCTCTTCCCTTCGCTGTCTGAATGGTTTATAGGCAGCGCCAGCATCAGGCAGGCCTGAATGCAATTCGCGGCCAAAGCTGGACGACATCCCGGCTTTTGGCGACCTTATCTCCTCTCATTGAAAGGAACATCCGATGTCGATTACTGCTGAGCGCAAGACCGCCCTGATCAAGGAATACGCAACGTTTGAAGGCGACACCGGTTCTCCGGAAGTCCAGGTTGCCATCCTGACCGAGCGGATCAACAACCTCACGGAACACTTCAAGGGCCACAAGAAGGACAACCACTCCCGCCGTGGCCTGCTGACGATGGTTTCGAGCCGCCGTTCGCTTCTCGACTACCTCAAGAAGAAGAACGAAGGCCGCTACACCAAGCTGATCACCAGCCTGGGTATCCGTCGCTAATGTTTTCCGGCGGGCTCTTCGGACGCCCGCCGGTTGCTTATTCGGGGCTTGGTGCCCCACAGACTGACCGCCCCGTTTGATATCTCGCGCGGCGGAACTGAGGCAGACCCGGATGGGCCGGTTTTGCCAAAACAACCGTTGACCTGTCATGGGGCAGGATTGCCGGATGCTTTCCGGCCAAGGTACCGAAGCCTTGGCCCGGCTTTCTCGAAAGCCGCTGCCGCAAAGCCTCCCGTTGTCTTGCCCATGATGCGTCACATAATTGCGGTCGATCGCGCGCTATGCCTTGAAAGGGTCGTGGCGCCTGTTCCCGCATTGAAGGACAAGACATATGTTCGATACCCATAGCGTGGAAATCGAGTGGGCAGGCCGTCCGCTGAAGCTCGAAACCGGCAAGATCGCCCGTCAGGCTGACGGCGCCGTTCTCGCCACCTACGGCGAAACCGTCGTTCTCGCGACCGTCGTTTCCGCCAAGGCTCCGAAGCCCGGCCAGGATTTCTTCCCGCTCACCGTCAACTACCAGGAAAAGACCTACGCAGCCGGCAAGATCCCGGCGGCTACTTCAAGCGCGAAGGACGTCCGTCGGAAAACGAAACCCTCGTTTCCCGCCTGATCGACCGCCCGATCCGCCCGCTCTTCCCGGAAGGCTACAAGAACGACACGCAGGTCGTTGTCACGGTCATCCAGCATGACCTCGAAAACAACCCGGATATCCTGTCGATGGTTGCGACCTCCGCAGCCTTGACGCTCTCCGGCGTTCCCTTCATGGGCCCGGTCGGCGGCGCTCGCGTCGGTTACATCAACGGCGAATACATCCTCAACCCGCATCTCGACGAGATGGACGAGTCGGTTCTCGACCTCGTCGTTGCCGGTACACATGACGCCGTTCTAATGGTTGAATCCGAAGCCAAGGAACTCAACGAAGAAATCATGCTCGGCGCCGTCATGTTCGGCCACAAGGGCTTCCAGCCGGTTCTCGACGCGATCATCAAGCTCGCCGAAGTGGCTGCCAAGGAACCGCGCGACTTCCAGCCGGAAGACTATTCGGAACTCGAAGGCGAAATGCTGAAGCATTTCGAAGCCGAACTCCGCACCGCCTACAAGAACACGCAGAAGGCTGAACGCTACGCTGCCGTCGACGCCGTCAAGGCGAAGGTCAAGGCACACTTCCTGCCGGAAGAAGGCGAAGCCAAGTACACGGCTGAAGAAGTCGGCGCGATCTTCAAGCACCTGCAGGCAAAGATCGTTCGCTGGAACATCCTCGACACCAAGAGCCGCATCGACGGCCGCGACCTCGAAACCGTTCGTCCAATCGTTTCCGAAGTTGGCCTCCTGCCGCGCACCCACGGTTCTGCTCTCTTCACCCGCGGTGAAACGCAGGCGATCGTCGTTGCCACGCTCGGCACCGGCGAAGACGAACAGTATGTCGACAGCCTGACGGGCATGTACAAGGAGCGCTTCCTGCTCCATTACAACTTCCCGCCCTACTCTGTTGGCGAAACCGGCCGCATGGGCTCCCCGGGCCGCCGCGAAATCGGTCACGGCAAGCTCGCATGGCGCGCTATCCGCCCGATGCTGCCGTCGGCTGAACAATTCCCCTACACGCTGCGCGTTGTCTCCGAAATCACCGAGTCGAACGGCTCGTCCTCGATGGCAACCGTTTGCGGCACCTCGCTGGCGCTCATGGACGCAGGCGTTCCGCTTGCCAAGCCGGTTGCTGGTATCGCCATGGGCCTGATCCTCGAAGGTGACCGCTTCGCCGTTCTCTCCGACATCCTCGGCGACGAAGACCACCTCGGCGACATGGACTTCAAGGTTGCCGGTACCGCTGACGGCATCACCTCGCTGCAGATGGACATCAAGATCGCCGGTATCACCGAAGAGATCATGAAGGTCGCTCTCGGCCAGGCACAGGGCGGCCGCAAGCACATCCTCGGCGAAATGGCCAAGGCCATCACCGAGAGCCGTGGCCAGCTCGGCGAATTCGCTCCGCGCATCGAAGTCATGAACATCCCGGTCGACAAGATCCGTGAAGTCATCGGCTCCGGCGGCAAGGTCATCCGTGAAATCGTCGAAAAGACCGGCGCGAAGATCAACATCGAAGACGACGGCACCGTCAAGATCGCCTCGTCCTCGGGCAAGGAAATCGAAGCGGCCCGCAAGTGGATTCACTCGATCGTTGCCGAGCCGGAAATCGGCGTTATCTACGAAGGCACGGTCGTCAAGACCGCCGACTTCGGCGCATTCGTCAACTTCTTCGGCGCCCGTGACGGCCTCGTCCACATCTCGCAGCTCGCTTCCGAGCGCGTTGCCAAGACCCAGGACGTTGTCAAGGAAGGCCAGAAGGTTTGGGTCAAGCTCCTCGGCTTCGACGAGCGCGGCAAGGTCCGCCTGTCGATGAAGGTTGTCGATCAGGCGACCGGCCAGGAAATCCCGGCTGACAAGAAGAAGGAAGAAGCAGCCGAGTAAGCTGCGCCTTTCCAGGACTTCATGGGCGCGGGACTGTTTCCGCGCCCTTTTTGTATTCAAAGACGAGATGAGCCCATGAGCCGCGAAACGCTGAAAACCCTGTTCCACCCCTTTGCCAGCGGCACTGTCGATGCGCCGGGCGAGGGGCAGCGTGTGCTGTTTCTCGGCGCCGAGGCAGGTTTCGCGCTGCCGGAGGGCTTTGCGGCCTCGCTGAGCGCCGTACAGGGCTTCCGCCCGCTGTTCCGGCAGCTACAGGCGCAGCGCATCGAAACCACGCCTGAGATCGAAGGCGAGGACTATGATGCGGCTCTGGTTCTCTGCACCAAGCACAAGGGCGAGAACGAGGCGAATATCGCCGCCGCGCTCTCCCGCGTGAAGGCGGGTGGCTTGATCGTCATCGCCGGCGGTAAGGAAGACGGCATCCAGCCGCTGCGCAAGCGCATGGATGGCTTCGGCTTCGATATCGAGCACATGCCAAAATATCACGGCGTCGCCTTCTGGTTCATCCGTCCGGCTGATGTCAGCGAAGCTGTCGCCAAATTCGCCAAGGCGTCGGTGCGTGTCGATGGCCGCTTCATCGCCGCCCCCGGCATGTTCTCGCATGATCGCATCGACGACGGCTCGGAACTGCTCGCCTCGCGCCTTCCGACCGATTTCACCGGCGACGCCGCCGATTTCGGCGCCGGCTGGGGCTATCTCTCGGTCGAACTGATGGAGAAGTCGCCGCGCCTCGAGCGTCTCGACCTTTACGAGGCCAACCACGCCTCGCTGGAAGCCGCCAAGGACAATCTGGCAGAGAACTTCCCGAAGGCGCCCGCTCGCTTCTTCTGGCACGATCTGGCCGCCGAGCCGGTCAAGGACAAGTACGACCTGATCATCATGAACCCGCCCTTCCACGAGGGCCACGCCGCTGAGCCCTCGCTCGGCCAGGCGATGATCAAGACTGCAGCCTCGGCGCTACGCGGCGGCGGCCGCCTCATGCTCGTCGCCAACCGCGGCCTTCCCTACGAGCCGGTCCTGGCGGCAAGCTTCCGCGAAAGCGGCGAAACCTGCCGCAACGCCCGCTTCAAGGTTCTCTGGGCGAAAAAGTAAGCGCTACGCCGCTTCGATTTCCTTGCGGGCGGCGCTCGCAAGGAAGGCCGACCGGGTCAGGCCCCGCTCTTTGGCAGCGGCGTCGATCGCATCGAGCATACCCTTCTCAAATGTCACGTTCGCACGCACGATCCGCGTTTCGTCCTCGATGAACGGTACACGTGTGAGAAATGCGCCTGCTGCCAACTGTTCGCGAACATCGGCGCGGCTGCTGATGGTTTCGAAGGATGACGGCACGGGAAGTACCTCATCTTCGGCCCAGAGCCGCAGGGCTTCGATGGCATTCGCCGTCAGGTCGTCTTCTTTATCCGCAGCTGAAAAGACGGATGGCAGATCGGGAAAGCTGATCCCGAAAGCGCTGTCTTCGTCCTTGTGGACGAGAGCGATGAAGTATTTCATCGATTGCTCCTCATACCCATCCGGCCTGCCTGGCGATCGCGTGCGCCGTGCCTGCGGGCAAATCTTTCTTCGGGTGCGGGACGATGATCGTCCGGTCGCCTTTCCGGAATTTATGGTGAGATCCCTTTACGGAGATGAGCGCGAATCCGTCGCGCTTTAGTCGCGAAATGATCTTCTGACTGTTTCGCTCCATCGATCTCCCACCCCTTCGCCAATATACGCTGCCGGAGTAGAAACGACAAGGCCGTGCGCATCATGATGCGCACGGCCTTGCAAAGCTTAATGGCTGTTCGATGCTATTCGACGTCTGCAGTCCGCAGCGCGTCCAGCGTCGGCATCGAGGTGATGTTGAAGCCTGCGTCGACGAAATGGATTTCGCCGGTGACGCCGGCCGACATGTCCGACAGCAGGTAGAGCGCCGAATTGCCGACATGGTCGATGCTGACGGTCTTGCGCAGTGGCGCATTGCGCTGGTTCCACGAGAGGATCGCGCGGGCGTCGGAGATGCCGGCGCCTGCGAGCGTGCGGATCGGGCCTGCGGAGATCGCGTTGACGCGGATGCCCTTCGGGCCGTAATCGGCCGCCAGATAGCGCACGGAGGCTTCCAGAGCAGCCTTGGCAACGCCCATGACGTTGTAGTTCGGGATGACGCGCGTCGAGCCGTTATAGGTCAGCGTCAGCATCGAGCCGCCGTCGCTCATCAGCGGCGCACAGCGCTTGGCGATCTCGGTGAAGGAGAAACAGGAGATCACCATCGTGCGGCTGAAGTTCTCGCGCGTGGTGTCTGCGTAAAGACCCTTCAGCTCATTCTTGTCGGAAAAGCCGATGGCGTGAACGATGAAATCGAGCTTGCCCCAGCGTTCCTTGATCGACTCGACGAGAGCATCGACCGAAGCGACGTCCTCGACATCGCAGGGCAGCACGAAGTCGGAGCCGACTTCAGCTGCAAGCGGCTTCACGCGCTTGCCGAGCGCCTCGCCCTGAAAGGTGAAAGCCAGTTCGGCGCCCTGGGCGGCCAGCGCCTTCGAAATGCCCCAGGCGATAGAATGGTTGTTTGCGACGCCCATGATGAGGCCGCGCTTACCCTGCATGAATCCCGTCATGGTATTATCCGTTGTAGCGCTGGAAGACGAGCGTAGCGTTCGTGCCGCCGAAGCCGAAGGAGTTGGAAAGGGCAATGTCGATCTTGGCATCGTCGATGCGCTTGCGAACGATCGGCACGCCGTCGAACTCGGGGTCGAGTTCCTTGATATGGGCGCTTTCGCCGATGAAGCCCGCCTGCATCATCAGCAGCGAGTAGATCGATTCCTGCACGCCGGCCGCGCCGAGCGAGTGGCCGGTCAGCGACTTGGTCGACTGGATGTGCGGGATCTTATCGCCGAAGACTTCGCGGATCGCTCCGATTTCCTTGCTGTCGCCAACGGGCGTCGAGGTACCGTGCGTGTTGACATAGTCAACGCTGCCCTTCACCGTCGCGAGTGCCTGGCGCATGCAGCGGATGGCGCCTTCGCCCGACGGAGCGACCATGTCGTAACCATCGGAGGTCGCGCCGTAGCCGACGATTTCGGCGTAGATCTTGGCGCCGCGGGCCTTGGCATGCTCGAGTTCTTCGAGAACGAGAACGCCGGCGCCGCCAGCGATGACGAAGCCGTCGCGGCTGACGTCATAGGCGCGCGAGGCGGTATCGGGCGTATCGTTGTACTTGGAGGACATCGCGCCCATGGCGTCGAAGAGGTTCGACATCGTCCAGTCGAGATCTTCGTGGCCGCCGGCGAACATGATGTCCTGCTTGCCCCACTGGATCATTTCAGCGGCATTGCCGATGCAGTGTGCAGAGGTCGAGCAGGCCGACGAGATCGAGTAGTTGACGCCGTGAATCTTGAACCAGGTAGCGAGCGTTGCCGAAGCCGTCGAAGACATCGCCTTCGGCACGGCAAACGGGCCGATGCGCTTCGGGCTGTTGTTCTTGATGGTGATGTCGGCCGCTTCGATCAGCGTGCGGGTGGACGGGCCACCGGAGCCCATGATGATACCGGTGCGCTCGTTGCCGCCGATGTCGGACTCTTCGAGGCCGGAATCGGCGATCGCCTGCTTCATGGCGACGTGGTTCCACATGCCGCCCTGCGACAGGAAGCGGGCTGCACGGCGGTCGACGAGGTCGGTCACGTCGATCTTCGGCGAACCCCAGACCTGGCACTTGAAGCCGTGCTCGGCGAAGTCGTTGGAAAACGAGATACCGGACTTGGCTTCGCGCAACGACGCGGTGACTTCCTGCGCATCATTTCCGATGGAGGAAACGATACCCAGACCCGTGACAACAACCCGTCTCATGTCGATGACCTCTTCTAAAACGTCTTTGTATTTGGAGCGATCGTGACCGCGGTTCAGGCTTTGGACAGACCGACGCGCAGGTCGGTTGCCTGGTAGATGACTTCCCCGTCAGCCTTCAGCCAGCCGTCGGCGGTGCCGAGAACCAGGCGGCCGCGCATGACGCGCTTGAAGTCGATGCCGTATTCGAGGAGCTTCGTCTCGGGGCGAACCATGCCCTTGAACTTCACTTCGCCTGTCGACAGTGCCATGCCGCGACCGGGCTCGCCGAGCCAGCCGAGGAAGAAGCCCGTCAGCTGCCACATGCCGTCGAGGCCGAGGCAGCCCGGCATGATCGGATTTCCCTGAAAGTGGCAGGGGAAATACCAATCGTCGGGCTTAACGTCGTACTCGGCGCGAATGTAACCCTTGTCGAACGCTCCGCCGGTTTCGGAGATGTCGGTAATGCGATGGACCATCAGCATCGGCGGCAGGGGAAGCTGTGCATTGCCAGGGCCGAACAGTTCGCCGCGGCCGCAGGACAGGATTTCCTCATAGTTGAAGCTGGATTGTCTCGTCGTCATGAAAAGTCTGTGTCCCCCGCAACGTGCTGATGGAGTGAGTGTTTAGTCCAAGTTCTTCGGAAAATGAAGCATAAGCATGGCTGCCTCTCATTCCGCGCCGGACCGGCGATCTGCCTTATTTGGTGGTCGCATACAGGAAGGCCAAGGCCGCGGCCAGAGCTAAATGCGTCAAAGGCCGGATTTTAAGGCATTTCCGCCCCTATTGTCCCCATTGAAACTATTGAAAGGCTTTTGCGCAAAAGTTATATGGCTTAGGAAACCTGATTACTTGACGCTAGAATTAACCGGAGTTCCTCCTTGATGGCGCCAGAAGCCCCGATTAGCATCGAAGCACGACTGCGCAGTGCCGGCCTTCGTCCGACCCGCCAGCGCGTTGCCCTCGGGGATCTCCTGTTTGCCAAGGGCGACCGGCACCTGACGGTCGAGGAACTGCACGAGGAAGCCGTCACCGCGGGCGTGCCCGTGTCGCTGGCGACAGTCTACAACACGCTGCACCAGTTCACCGAGGCCGGGATGATCCGCGTTCTCGCCGTGGAAAGCGCGAAGACCTATTTCGACACCAACGTATCCGATCACCATCACTTCTTCGTCGAGGGTGAAAACGACGTGCTCGACATCCCTGTCAGCAATCTGACGATCGGCAATCTGCCGGAGCCGCCTGAAGGCATGGAAATCGCCCATGTCGACGTGGTGATCCGTCTGCGCCCGAAGAACCGCTAAATCTCACATGACATCATCGGGGTGACGGCCGGGCCTGTGCTTGTAGGTCGGGAACGTCCATCCGAACCACAGCGCGCCGCCGCGGATCGCGAAGGCTGCCGCGGCGCCGAGCGCTGACGCGGCATAGAGAGGCACGCCGAGCTCTGTTGCGCCGGTAAAGACGCCGGCGCCAATCAGCGCAGCGGTGATATAGATTTCCGGCCGCAGCAGGACCGAAGGCTCGTTCGCCATGAGATCGCGCAGAACGCCGCCGAAGGTCGCGGTCAGCGTTCCCGTCACGACGGCGATGGTGGGGGAGCCGGTGGCCGCCAGCCCCTTCGCCGCGCCCATGACGCAATAGGCCGACAGGCCGATGGCATCGAGCCAGATCAGCAGCCGGTAGCGCGATTCCACCAGGTGCGCGGTAAAGAACACGACGACGCCGGTGATGCAGCAGATGACGATATAGGCAGGGTTCAAGACCCAGAACACCGGAACGCGGCCGAGCACGATATCGCGCACGGTGCCGCCGCCAATACCCGTCACCGTCGCGAAGAACAGGAAGCCGATGAGGTCGAGCTGCTTGCGCGATGCTGCAAGCGCGCCGGTCGCCGCGAAAAGCGCAATGCCGGCATAATCGAGATAGGCGAGCAGCGACATTTGAGGGTCCCAAGGCGGCGGAGATCGTCGGGCGACTGAATCACGGCGGCAAGGGCGGCGCAAGGCGCGGCGTAGAGAATGCGCCGCTGTCAGTGTCCTTATCCGCCAAAAAGAGGAAAGCCGTGAAAGCGCTTCTCATCGCCCTCAATCTCACAGCGCTGCTCGTGGTGCCGGTTGCCGCCTTCGCCCAGCAGTCCCTGATCTCCGATCCGGAGATCTACGAGAAGAAGCATTTCACCGAGCAATGCACCAAGGCGGAGTTCGGCGAGGGCTACGTGACCCGCCAGGACATCAATAATGATGGCCTCATTGACGCTGTCGTCAACGAGGGCGAGCTCACTTGCGACGGCGAAAAGGGACCGCAGTGCAACGATGACGGCTGCCCCTATAACTTCTATCTGCAGGTGGCCGAGGGCGGCTATTTCATGATCGCCACGGCGCAGATCTACGGCTACGACTTCGTCCAGCGCTTCGGCAACATGGTTCTGGCCATGAAGATGCATCCCCGCTTCTGCGATCGCACGGAAGGTGACCCCTGCATCGTCACGGCCCGCGTTCGCGGCACCAAGTTCGTCACCATCTCCAAGAAATAGCGATTACTTCGGATAGAGCTCCGAGGTGCGCCCTGCCAGATAGTAGCCGACCAGGCCGAACCATTCGCGCACGGCCGTCGCAGTGTTCTGGGCGTTGAGGCTCGGCTGGGTGAAATCCAACCCGAGATGCACTTCGCCATCAGTGCGGAAATCGGTCGGCCACGGCACCACGTCGATCCCGAGCTTGCGGAAGATGCCGACCGAGCGCGGCATATGATAGCCCGAGGTGATCAGCAGGCAGTTCGACAGGCCGTTCGTGGCGAGCAGATCCTTGGTGTTGGTGGCATTCTCGAAGGTTGTCCGCGAGGTGGTCTCCTCGACCAGCCGTTCCCGCGCCACGCCGAAGAGCGGGAAGAAACGCGCCGAGGCAGCCGCGTCGCCCTCATAGTGGCCCGATATCGAGCCATCGCCGCCGGAAATCAGGATCCGTGACTGCGGAAACTTCTGCGCCAACCGCAGCGTCTCGATGAAGCGGTCGGCAGCGGCATTGAATTCGATGCCGTGACGGGCGGTGTTCACCTCGTTCTCGAAAGCGCCGCCGAGCACGATCATGCATTGAAGGCTATCGGGATCCTGCGCCGGTTTGGGGAAACGGTTCTCCAGCCCCTGCAGCAGATAGTTGCCCGCCGTCGTGTAAAGCGTCGCGAACAGCACGGCAGCGCCAAGCCCGGAGAGCAGGAGCGCGCTCTTGCCTAGCCGGAAGGCCAGCGCAAGGAAGCCGAGAACGGTCAGGAAGAACGCGAGGGACAGCGGCTGGCCGAAGACCCAGACAAGCTTGGAAAAGAGAAACACGAAAACGCTCCCAATATCGAATTGGGCGGCATCCTATGCGATTCGGTTGTCGAGGAAATGTTGCGCTACGGGCGCAGGCCGGATGCGGTTGATCGTCTCAGATGATGGCAGGGATCAACGGCGAACTGTCATCGAAGGAGATGAAATGGATTCCGATTCAATCGATTAGTGAAAGGGAGGTGCGATCATCCGCAGCTGGCTTTCGGTTTCGGCGACCGCGCGTTCAATCCAGTAAAGAATTTCGGGCTGGTGATTAATATTTAAGCGCAGCGCCGAGAGTCCATCAAGTATCGTCGAAAGGTTTCGCTGCGTTTCATCGGCTGCGATGTTCGGCGGCGCTTCAGGCAATTCAATATCGAATTTCATTGCAGTGATCGTGCCTCCATTGGGCGGCGGATTCTTTTTGTTCCCGGCGGGAATTACCTATCCTTACGCAGCCATCTGTCAATTGGATCAGCCCGCAAATTGTGGCCTATCCCCCTTTGTATTCCGCTTGGCTTGCAGATAGTTTGAGCACCGACTCATCTCCTGAAAGCCACTGCGGACATGTCTGCACTCGAGAACTTTGCCGAAAATCTCCGGCGGCTGTGCCTCGCAAAGGCGGGCAGCATCAGCGCTGCCGCGCGCGGCATGGAAATTGGCCGCTCGCAGATTGAATCCTATCTTCAGGCTCGCCGGGCGCCTGGGCGCGCCTCGGTCAAGAAAATCTGTCAGTACCTCGGCGTCACCGAGGAAGAAATGTATCAGCGGCCGATCTCGGTCGACCTCGATCATGGCCGCCCGTCGGCGCAGCGTGTGCTTTCCGCCGCCCGTGACGCGCTGGAGCCGCTGCTCTTCGCGGATCCTGCTGCCGGTATCGCTCCGGGCCTATACCATGCCTATATGACGATCCCGAGTACGCCGGACAGCCTGCTCTGCGCCGTCATCGTCATTGCCAAGCAGGGCAATGCCACCACGTTTCGCCGCCTCACAAACCGGGCGGTGAAGAAGGGCGAATATTGGTCCCGCTTCACCGGCGATCACAAGGGCATCGTCGTCGAGCGCTTGAACTGCCTGTCATTCGCTGCCGCAAACCAGATAGGCACCCAGGAGCCGACCCTGATGCGTCTTAGATGGCTGCCTTTCTCCGAAAAGCTGCTCGGCGGCCATTCGATGATCTTCACGCCGGCCGGTCCATCCTTCAGCGCCGTCGTCATGGTGCCGCTCAACAGCAGGATCAACCTGCGCACCGCGCTCCGCCTCGCAAAGGTCTACCGCACCACCGATGATGCGGTGCCCCGCATCGTCAGGGATATGATCGTCCAACAGCGCGCCGACTTCATCTCCGCAGTCACGCGCGACCTCAGTTAGTTCAGCGACAACCCCATATCGTGGGTGGCCGCCGCCGGCTCGACGCTGACGCGGTGTGCCTCGATGAGTGCCATCGACAGAAGATAGGTCAGCATCGGCTGCTTCGCGCTCCTGCTCTGCGCGATCAGCGTGTTCAGCATGTCGATGGTGTATCCACCGACGGCATCATCCAAAGTCAGCTCTTCTTTGGCTTGCGCAGTCTTTTTAAGGCCCATTCTGCTTCTCCGGCGGTCCTACCGAATTATTCTCATGACTATGATTGTCATAGTTCGCATTTTTGGGCTACACATTTCTATGTAAACGCAAAAATAACGGATTTAATTCAGAAATTTCCTGTTTTTGACTTCAATTGAAGCAATGCATCACTCTGGTGTATCAAAACAATATTTCCGTATTAATTGAATATTTCTGGTTGCTGTTTCATCCTCCAGCCGCGATCAAGGGGATCGCTCCTACAACCGTGGAGATGGATCATGCAGAACAAGACGAAGCCGAACCTCAAGGTAACGCCGGTCAAGGCCAAGCCGACCTTTGTCAGCCGCGGCATGATGTTCCGTATTGATTAAGTTCATAAGCGCCTGCTGCGGGCTCCGCGGCAGGCGCATGTGATTCGATGCGCTACCGCTCGTCACGCACTCTCGTCTTTCACAACGACGGCGACGCCTTCGTCGCCTGCAACTTCCTCACCAAGGCTGTTTTCGAATGCAGCCCTGATCTCCTGGAGTTCCTTCGCGCCCTCGACGACTGGAGCGCGACCGTTGCGATCCGCGATCTGGCGCCGGGTTACAGCGAAGAGGAACTGACCGAGACGCTCGCCTCGCTGGTCGAGATGTCGGCTCTCGTCGAAGAGAATTCGGCGCTGCATGCGCGCGAAGACGCCTTTACCCGGAACTGGAAATGGGGCGTGCCGGCTGCTCTCCTGCACTTCTGCGTCCAGGATCCCGACTATATGTCGCTCAACGAGGCCGAGGACCTGCAGCGCTCGACCCTGGCGGCGGAGGGCGAGATCGAACTGTACAGCCTGAATTCCGGCCGCAAGGACGTCATCCAGCTGCCTCCGGCGCTGAACGGCAATGCGTTGCTGCAGCTGATGTCGCGCCGCCGCACGCAGCGAAAGGGCCTGGCGAAGCCGATTTCGGTCAGTGAGCTCTCTGAAGCACTCTTCGCCGGCCTCGGCATCACCGGTAAGGCGCGCAACGCCGTGGTCGAACTGCCGCTGTCGATGACCCCGTCAGGCGGCGCCCGCAATCCCTATGAAGCCTATGTCTTCGCCCGCAACGTTGAAGGGCTGGAGCCGGGCATCTATCACTATTCGGCGCTGGAACACTCGCTGGCGCGCGTCTCGGACGAGGAGCCCGAGCTCTCAACTCTGGTCGGCGGCCAGGAATGGGCCGATACCATGCCCTGCATGATCGTGCTCGTCGCCCATATGGACCGCACCATGTGGAAATACGAGGATGCCAATGCCTACAGGGTGGTGATGATCGAGGCCGGACACATCGGCCAGAACATCATGCTCGCGGCAACCGCGCATGGCCTGACCGCCTGTCCCACGGCCGCACTCAGCCATAGCGCGATCTGCAAATTGCTCGAAATTGGCAATCCCGCCCATGCGCCGGTCTACGCCCTTACTCTGGGTTGGCCTGACGCAACGTAAAGACCAAAAAAGTCGGTTGAATTTTGCAACTCGCGGGTTGCGATATTTAAAATACCCGGCATATTATGGTGAGCAATTCGTTTCTAAATGAGGGAACGCTCACGTGCCAGATCCAGTCGATATCCTAGTCGGTCGCAATGTAAGACAGTTGCGCGCCCGGCGCCGCGTTTCCCAGCTCGAACTGGGGGAAGCCCTCGGGCTGACCTTCCAGCAGATCCAGAAATATGAGAAGGGGACGAACCGCGTTTCCGCCAGCAAGCTGCACCAGATCGCGCAGTTTCTCGGCGTGGAAATCTCCGCTCTGTTCGAAGGTGCCGAAACCAATCAGCCCGAGAAGATCGAGCTGAGCCCGGAAGCCTACGAACTCGCCCTGCATTACGACAAGCTTCACTCGCCGGCAGGCAAGGAAGCGGTCAAGACCATCCTGACTTTGATGAGCAACGAGACGGCGGCTTAATCCGCCCCGCAAACCGGCGTTGCCAGGGCCACTTCGCTTCCCGGTAAATTTTGCCCGCCCTCGTGGCGGGCTTTCTTTTTGTCAGTGCAGTTCGCGCTCGTGCAGCGCCGTCAGCAGCTCGTCCTGCGTATGATGGCCGGCGTGATAGAGGTCGATCGCGATGCTGGCGATCGACAGGCCCTGCTGGCTGCGAAGCTTGATGTTTCGCTCTGCGCACCAGGAGTAAAGCGCGCCGGCGAGGACATCGACATCATCCGCCGGATTGGACATGGAAAGTGCTGCGGTCATGTGAAGTGCCCTTTGGTTCGTTCCCCAATTCCGTGCTGAAGAGTGAAGTGATTTAGAGAAGTTGCAAGTCCGTTTCAGGGCCTGCGTTAACGCCGGACATATGCGCATTTCGCAGCGTCTCAAAACGGCACGGAAAGGCCATCCGTGCCGCTATGAAACGCCTTTGACTGATTATAGGACGTGTAACGGCGCCTCCATCTACGCCGCAAAGCTGCACCCGGTCAGCCTCTCGCTGAGTGCCCAGAGCTTGCCGGCCGCCTGCGAATCGCAGGCCCAGGGCCAGACGCCGGTCGGCCCGGTATGACCTTCCGGAACCAGCGGAGAGATGTCGCAGTCTTCGCAATAGACGCCGCCCCGGCCATCGAGCTTCTGGCTCGTCGCGCACCACACGGAGGTCGCCGCACCCTCCTCGACATTCCTGAAGCTGCGCTGGCTTTCCTCGCTGACATCCATCCCGCCATCGGCATGCCGGGTAATGCCGAAGGCCTTGAAGTCATCATCAGTCAGATGGCGGACCAGATCGGTGATGATCGCGCCGGGATGGACCGAGAAGGCCCGCACACCGGACGCCTTGCCGCGTTCGTCGAGACCGAAGGCGAAGAGCGCGTTGGCGGTCTTCGACTGACCATAGGCCTTCCACTTGTCGTATGCGCGTTTCTCGAAGTTCGGATCTGCGAAATCGACGGGAGCAAACCGGTGACCGCGCGACGACACTGCGACCACGCGCGCACCCCTGGCCTTCGCCAGGGCAG
This sequence comes from Rhizobium sp. BG4, assembly GCF_016864575.1. NCBI lineage: Bacteria > Pseudomonadati > Pseudomonadota > Alphaproteobacteria > Hyphomicrobiales > Rhizobiaceae > Rhizobium > Rhizobium sp. BG4. The sequence continues at coordinate 1,676,571 of NZ_CP044125.1, read as the reverse complement.
GCCAGAGGCGGGCTGTAAGCTGGAAATGGCCGAGGTGATTGCCGGAGAACTGAACCTCATAGCCGCGGCCGTCCCGCGTCAGCGGCGACGCCATGACGCCGGCGCTGTTGACCAGCATGTGAAGCGGTCGGCCGCTCGCAAGAAAGCCTTCCGCGAAGCGGTCGATTGCTTCAGGATCGAGAAGGTCGAGCGGCGCGAGCTCGACGCGGGCAATGCCGGCGAGATTGGCTTCGGCCTTGGCGCGCGTCCTGACGGGAACGACGACCGTCGCTCCGGCCTCGCTGAGCGCTCGCGTCGTCTCCACGCCGATGCCGGAATAGCCGCCGGTGACGATGGCGATCTTGCCGCGCAGATCGATCCCGGCAATCACGTCGCGTGCCGTGCTCTTGGCATTGAATCCCGAATGAATAGGCTGCTGTTCAGTCGTCACAGGTAAGCTCCTTCTGCAAACACAGCCGGATATAGATTGCAGTTCCGGGATGATCCATGTAACAAAGTTCCGATTTCTTGCTTGATCGTTCAGATATGGATCCGCTCTCCAATATCCTCGCCCTGCTGCAGCCGAAAAGCGTCGAGACCTATGGTGTCGTCTCCGGCGGCGACTGGGCGCTCGACTTTCCGCGCCGCTATGAGGGCATCAAGTTTGGTGCTGTCGCCCGCGGCGGCGGCTGGCTGCGCGTCTCCGGCGAGCCGCAGCCCTTCAAGCTGGAGGAGGGCGATTGCTACCTGCTGACCGGCCAGCCCTATTGGCTCGGAACCGACCTTGAGCTCCCTGGTACCGATGCCCGCATGATCTTCGTCGATCTGAAAACCCGCGTCGCGCAGCATGGACCGCATGACGACACGTTCCTCGTCGGCGGCCGTCTGATGTTCGATGCCAGCCATCAGGTGTTGCTGACAGGCGCCCTGCCGGCGGTGATGCATATTCCGGCTGCTGCCGACGAGGCGGAAACGCTGCGCTGGACGCTGAAGCAGTTGGCAAAGGAACTCACCGAGATGCGCCCCGGCGGCGCGCTGATGTCGGAGCATCTCGGCCACATCCTGTTCGTCAACGCCCTGCGCCTGCATATGGCAAGCGAAGGCGAGGGGGCACCAGGCTGGCTGAAGGGGCTGAATGATCCACGGATCGGCCGTGCCTTGAGGGCGGTTCATGCTGAGCCTGCGCGGCGCTGGACGCTCGAACAGCTGGCCGGTGAAGCCGGCATGTCGCGGACTGCCTTCGCGCTTCATTTCAAGGCGCTGGTCGGCTGGCCGCCGCTCGATTATCTGCTGCGCTGGCGCATGCGGCTTGCAGCTCGTGCGCTGCTCTCGCCGGAGCGTACACGGCTTGCGGAGATCGCTCTGTCGGTCGGCTACGAGTCCGAGAGCGCCTTCAGCGCAGCCTTCAAGCGGGCGATGGGCTGTGCCCCCAAACACTATCAGAGCCGCATCCGGCAGCCGGTTTGAGGCAATAGAAAAGCCGGTGGGAGCACCACCGGCTTTCGATTGTCTGATGAGCGCTGGCTCAGCCCTCGAAGAATTCCTTCATCCGGGCAAAAAAGCCCGTCGACTCCGGATTGTTCTCCTTGGAGGAGAGCTGCTCGAATTCCTGCAGCAGCTCGCGCTGACGCTTGGAGAGCTTCTGAGGCGTCTCGATCTGGATCTGGATGTAGAGGTCACCCGTCTGGCTGGAGCGCAGCACAGGCATGCCCTTGCCCTTGAGGCGGAACTGCTTGCCGGCCTGCGTTCCCTCGGGAACGGTGACCCGCGATTTCGTCCCGTCGAGCGTCGCCACGTCGAAGGTGCCACCGAGCGCGGCCGTCGTCATCGAGATCGGCACGGCGCAATAGAGGTCCGCTCCGTCGCGCTGATAGAACTCATGCGGCTTGACCGACAGGAAGATATAGAGGTCGCCCGCCGGGCCACCGCGCGTTCCTGCCTCGCCTTCGCCCTGCAGACGAATACGGGTGCCGTCTTCGATACCAGCCGGGATGTTGACCGAGAGCGAGCGCTCTTCCGTCACACGGCCCTGGCCATGGCACTTGGTGCACGGGTCGGGAATGATCGTGCCGCGGCCGTGGCAGGTCGGGCAGGTCCGCTCGATCGAGAAGAAGCCCTGTGCAGCACGCACGCGGCCGGAACCCTGGCAGGTGCCGCAGGTCTTCGGCTGCGTGCCTGGCTTGGCCCCCGAACCGGAACAGACGTCGCAGGTGATCGAGGTCGGAACCCGGATCTGCGCCGTTTTGCCGGAGAAGGATTCTTCCAGCGAGATTTCCATGTTGTAGCGAAGATCGGCGCCGCGTTCGCGACCGCCCGAAGAGCGCTGCCGTCCGCGGCCGCCACCCATCATCTCGCCGAAAATGTCTTCGAAGATGTCGGAGAAGCCGCCACCGCCGGCAAAGCCGCCGCCGCCACCCGGTCCCATACCGCCATGTTCGAAGGCTGCATGACCATAGCGATCATAGGCCGCGCGTTTCTGCGGGTCCTTGAGCGTCTCGTAGGCTTCGTTGATTTCCTTGAACTTGACTTCGGCGCTCTTATCGTCCGGGTTTTTGTCCGGATGATACTTCATTGCCAATTTGCGGAAGGCGCTTTTCAGCTCTTTCTCATCCGCCGTTTTGGCGACGCCCAGAGTTTCGTAAAAGTCCGCTTTTGCCAATTTAAACCCCGAAAATGGATTTCCGGCTGCCGTTAGGCAGCCGGATCACACTGGTGAGCATAACCGCTTTGCCGCGGATTACGCGGACTTTTTGCGGTCGTCGTCTTTGACTTCTTCGTAGTCGGCATCGACGACATTGTCATCGCCTGCAGACGCGTCAGCCGTGCCGGCTTCGGCCTGCTGCGCTTCGTAGATAGCCTGACCGAGCTTCATGGACACTTCCATGAGCGTCTGGGTCTTTGCCTTGATGTCTTCGGCGTCGGGCTCGGTAGCCTCGATCGAGGACTTCAGGGCAGCGATCGCGTCGGAGATCGCGGTGCGGTCGGCTTCGGAAACCTTGTCACCGTAATCCTTGAGCGACTTTTCCGTCGAGTGAACAAGGCTTTCGGCCTGGTTCTTGGCTTCTACGGCTTCGCGGCGCTTCTTGTCGGCTTCAGCATTGGCTTCAGCGTCCTTGACCATCTTCTCGATGTCGGCGTCAGACAGGCCACCGGAAGCCTGGATACGGATCTGCTGTTCCTTGCCGGTACCCTTGTCCTTGGCCGAAACCTGCACGATGCCGTTCGCGTCGATGTCGAAGGTGACTTCGATCTGTGGAACGCCACGCGGTGCCGGCGGCAGGCCAACGAGGTCGAACTGGCCGAGCAGTTTGTTGTCCTGTGCCATTTCGCGCTCGCCCTGCGAAACACGGATGGTGACGGCCTGCTGGTTGTCGTCGGCGGTCGAGAAGGTCTGGCTCTTCTTCGTCGGGATCGTGGTGTTGCGCTCGATCAGACGGGTAAAGACGCCACCGAGGGTCTCGATGCCGAGAGACAGCGGGGTTACGTCGAGAAGCAGAACGTCCTTGACGTCGCCCTGGAGAACGCCGGCCTGGATGGCGGCGCCGAGTGCGACGACCTCATCCGGGTTGACGCCCTTGTGCGGCTCCTTGCCGAACAGCTGCTTGACGACTTCCTGCACCTTCGGCATGCGGCTCATGCCGCCGACCAGAACGACTTCGTCGATTTCGGCCGCGGTAACGCCGGCATCCTTGAGGGCTGCCTTGCACGGAGCGACGGTGCGCTGGACGAGATCGTCGACCAGGCTTTCCAGCTTGGCGCGCGTCAGCTTCAGCGTCAGGTGCTTCGGACCGGAAGCGTCAGCCGTGATGAACGGCAGGTTGATTTCGGTCTGCTGCGAGGACGACAGTTCGATCTTCGCCTTTTCGGCAGCTTCCTTGAGGCGCTGCAGGGCGAGCTTGTCGTTCTTCAGGTCGATGCCCTGGTCCTTCTTGAACTCGGTAACGAGATATTCGACGAGGCGCATGTCGAAGTCTTCACCGCCGAGGAAGGTATCGCCGTTCGTCGACTTCACTTCGAAGACGCCGTCGCCGATTTCCAGAACGGAGATATCGAACGTGCCGCCGCCAAGGTCGTAAACGGCGATCGTCTTGCCGTCCTTCTTGTCGAGGCCGTAAGCGAGTGCGGCAGCCGTCGGCTCGTTGATGATGCGGAGCACTTCGAGACCAGCGATACGGCCGGCATCCTTGGTTGCCTGGCGCTGCGCGTCGTTGAAGTAGGCCGGAACGGTGATGACGGCCTTCTCGACCTTTTCACCGAGGTAGGATTCAGCGGTTTCCTTCATCTTCTGAAGGATCATCGCGGAGATCTGAGCGGGCGAGTAGCCCTTGTTCTGAGCTTCGACCCACGCGTCGCCGTTATCGCCCTTGGCGATCTTGAAAGGAACGAGGCTCTTGTCCTTCTCAACGGTCGGATCGTCGTAGCGGCGGCCGATGAGGCGCTTTACTGCGAAGAGCGTGTTGGTGGGGTTGGTGACCGCCTGGCGCTTTGCCGGCTGGCCAACGAGGCGTTCGCCGTCATCGGAGAATGCCACCATGGAAGGGGTCGTACGCGCGCCTTCCGCATTTTCAATGACCTTTGCGTCCTTGCCGTCCATGACAGCGACGCAGGAATTTGTCGTTCCGAGGTCGATACCAATTACTTTTGCCATGTCATTTACTCCTTGAAGCAAGCTGTCGGAACCCTTGGTAAGGCATTTCCCTGACAGCCCCTTACGGGATGGGGGTCTTCGAACTAACGCAATCGTGATTGCGGTGATGCGGCGTATATAAGGAGCGGTTTTCTGGACTGCAAGGCGAGAAATAGCCCGAAATCCAGCAAAACGAGCGTGTTGCCTTCAATTTTTACAGTAGCCGGAAAACAAAGGTTTTCAGGCGCAAGGCAGCGTAACTGCGCGTTGCAGATCGTCCTTTTCTGGCTCTACTGTCCCATGATCAGATCAAGCAGCGTCGTGCGCTTCGGCTGGCCCTGATGGACCGGCTGGCCCTGGCCGACATCGCCGGGCGGAACATCGCCGTCATAGCCGTCGTCCGGGCCGATATCGCCGGGCGGCATCGGGCCACCGGCAGTCTGCTGTTGCTGCACGGGTGCCGGCGGATATTGCTCTGCGGAGCCACCACCGAAGACGCCGGAAATGATGCCGCCGATCGTCGAGGGCTGTTCCTGCATCGGCTGCGGTTCGCCGTTCTGGGCCATCGGTTGGTTGCCGATCGTATTGGGATCGGTGACGAACTGGCCGTTGCCGAAGAGCGGCGCGGGCGACAGCCCCTTATGGGCGGCGATCATGAATTCCTGCCAGGCCTTGGCCGGCAGCCCGCCGCCTGTCACCTTCTTCATCGGCGTGCCGTCGTCATTGCCGAACCACACACCCGTCGTCAGGTTGCTGGTAAAGCCGACGAACAGCGCATCGCGCGAATTCTGCGTCGTGCCGGTCTTGCCGGCTGCCTGCCAGCCGGGAATCCTGGCGCTGCGCCCTGTGCCGAATTCGATCGTGCCCATCATCATCGCGTTCATGTTGGCGGCGATGGTCTCGGAAAGCACCCGCGGCGGATTGTCGTAGGTGTTCTCGTAGAGCACCTTGCCCTCGGCGGTCGTCACGCGGCGGATGACATGCGGCGTCGCCTTGTAGCCGCCATTCATGAAGGCGGCGTAGGAGGCTGTCAGCTCTTCCAGCGATACTTCCGAGGTGCCGAGCGCGATCGAGGCATTCGGCTGCAGCTCGCTCTCGATGCCGAGCCGGTGGGCGAGCTTGATCACCTGATCCGGGCCGTCATACATGACGAGCTGGGCCGCGACCGTGTTCAGCGATTTCGCCAGCGCCGTCGCGAGCGTTACCTCGCCATTGTATTTCTTCTCGTAATTCTCCGGCGTCCAGTTGCCGATACGGATCGGTGCGTCGTTGAAGACGGAAGCAGGCGTCAGGCCCTTCTCGAGTGCCGCCGCATAGACGAACGGCTTGAAGGACGAGCCCGGCTGGCGCTTGGCCTTGACCGCGCGGTTGAACTGGCTTTCCGCATAGTCCTTGCCGCCGACAAGCGCCCGGATCGCACCGGTGCCGTCGATCGAAACGAGGGCAGCCTGCGACGCCGCCAACTTCACGCCCTCCTTGGAGAGTATGTCGTTCAGCGCCTGATCGGCCTTCTTTTCTAGGCCCTTGTCGATCGTGGTATCGACGATCACGTCTTCCTTGACGTCGCCGCCGATCAGTCCCGGCAGCTCGTCCATCACCATGTCGGCGACATATTGCCCGGCGCCCGACCAGTAGCTCTTGGCCTTGGCCGGGGTCTGCGTCATCGCGGTCTTGACTTCGTCGTCGGTGATATAGCCCTGATCGCGCATCGCCTGCAGCACTACCTGGGCGCGGGCATTGGCAGCTTCCGGGTCGCGGGCCGGGGAGAGCCGCGTCGGCGCCTTGACCAGACCGGCAAGCAGCGCTGCCTCGCCAAGGTTCACGTCACGGGCCGATTTGTTGAAGTAGCGGCGGGCTGCGGCCTCGACGCCATAGGCGTTCGAACCGAAATAGACGCGGTTCAGATACATCGCAAGGATCTGATCCTTGCTGTATTTCTGCTCCAGCCAGAAGGAGAGCAGGACTTCCTGCACCTTGCGTTCCAGTGTTCTGTCCGGCGACAGGAAGAGGTTCTTGGCAAGCTGCTGCGTCAGCGTCGAGCCGCCTTGGATCGGCTGACCGGTCAGGTTGTTGACGAAGGCGCGGGCAAGGCCCATCGGATCGACGCCGAAATGCGAATAGAAGCGGCGGTCCTCGATCGCCACGATCGCCTGCGGAATGTAGGGCGACATCTGCTCGAGCGGCAGCGCTTCGCCGCCGGTGGCGCCGCGATTGGCAATGACGCTGCCGTCGACGGAAGTGATCTTGACGTTCGGTGGCCGTTCCGGGATCGACCAGGTGCTGGCGCTCGGCATGCGCGAGCCATAGTAGAAGACCACGCCGGCAAGGCCGATGCCCGCCCAGATGCCGAGCACGATGCACCAGTAGATCATTCGGCGCAGCAGAGCGAAGAGGCCGCCGCCCTCGCGTTCAGGCGGCTCGCGCCGGTCGCGGCGCTTGCGCTCCGGGGCGCGGCTTCGGGATGAGGATTTCGGTGGCGGGGAGGCGCGTCTCGCGCCACGGCGGCCGTCGATGCGATCTTCGTCATCGAGCGCGAAATCGTCCTCGTCGTCTTCACGGCGCTCGCGGCCGCTGAAGGACGGTTCAATTCTGTCGCGTGATCTGCTTCTGCCTGCCATTCCGGACCGGTCGCACCCTCTGCCGCCCGCGCCAAATTCGCCGTCGCGGAGCTACCCGATTGAATTGTAATTACGGCGATTTAAGGGGCGTTAACATTATTGGCGAAGGCGATTTGACGCGCCGGCAGCCCCTGCTTTTATGCATGGCTGCCATTCGTTGCGCATGTCACAAAACTGACATATATGCCGCCATGTTGCGCCCAAGAAAAAAGCAATAAGCGTAATGCATAGGCATTTTTGTTATGAGCATAGATCTCAATAGAATCGAAGAAACCCGTCTGCGGGAAATCTGGAGCGTCACCGAATTCGCTCGACAGTACCGCCTTACCAAGATGGAAGAGAGCCGTTTGAAGATGCTTCACGGCCCGTTCGCCGCCATGCGCGATCTCGTGTCGACGCATAAGAGCGTCGTTATCTGGTAATTTGGAACCTTTAGGCGTCCCGGCTGTTTCTTCTGCAGCGGGACAGCCCCTCACGTTCCGCTCATGATCGGCCGTCTCCCCTCAACACGCGCCGATCGAAATCAGGCCCGGTGTCTCCTTCGGAGCGCCGGGCTTTTTTCGTCTTCGCCATCAAGGAAAAAAGAAGGGCGGCATTTCTGCCGCCCTCCGGTTCAGTTGTTGCAGTTCGGATCGCTCGGCTGGCAGGCGCCGCGCGGCGGTCTGCGGCGATCATTCCCCTGATCGTTGTTGTTGCCGTCGCCGCGGCGGATGACGCGGGGACCGCCGTTGTCGTCGTTGCCCCGGCGCTCGAAATTGCCGCGGTCACGGTTTCCATCATTGTTGTCGCGGCGAAAGTCCTGCTGCTGATTGAACGGCGGACGGCGGTTCTGATCGCGATCGGCATCCTGCCTGCGGTTGTCGTTATCGCGATTGAAGTCGCGCTGCCGATCCTGATCGCGGTTGAAGTCGGGACGGCGAAGCGCGTCGGGGCGCCTGTCGAAATCTGGCCTCCGGTCGAAATCGGGACGCCGGTCAAAATCAGGACGGCGATCGAAGTCCGGGCGGCGATCGAAATCGCGTGGCGGCGGCGGACGGTAGAAATCCGGGCCACGGCGCCAGCGGTCACGGTCACGATAGAAATCGCGATTCCGGTAGTAGCGGTCCCAATAGTTGCCGACGCTGAAGACGACGGTTGGGATGCCGAGCGGCCGGTAATACTCGGGGCCGACATAGACGCGGCGGCTCTGGTAGAGCGCCTGAACGTAACGGCCCGCGACCCAGCCGCGCCCGCCATAGAACTCGACGTCGCACCAGGGAACATCGGCGAGGCAGCCATGTATCTCGACGGATTCGCCGGCCGGGATCACGGCAACGGCCGGGTATCCGGTGCTCGGGCCAGCGCGCATGTTGACATTCGCCGTGGCGAAGCCCTCGGCCGCCTGTGCGATTGCGGGAGCGAGCAAAAGCATGCCTGCAGCCGCGATCTTGAGAAGGGTGTTTCTCACGTTTCAACTCCCTAATTGGGCGCGGCAAAACCGTCGCCTGAAGTTTCTGCATCTGGCTTCCTGCCAGCTTCAGACATAGCTAGAGCGCTTGCCGGCTTTTATCAGCCGGCCTTCATTCACTTTGTCTTTCAAAGACTTGTAGCTGTTGACCGATGAATGCAGGTTGAACGGGAAAGGGTCGGTTGCCTCTTGAAACGCCGGCGATCAATACCAATATAGGGATCAACGAATAGCAGCCTAGAAACGGCAAACGGCGCAGGACGCCGGCGGTTTCCGGTCCCGGCAGGCGGAACGCCTTTAATGGTTTGTTAACCTTTCGGGATCAGTCTGGCTGCAATATCTGCTTCCTCCTTGACCACGGATGTACTGGCACCGAAGCGAAGCAGATGACGAAAGGCCGGTTTTCGCCGGCCTTTTTGTCTGTCTGGATGGCGCGCGCTCTTTCGAGCTGCGCGCCTTTTCTGTCTTAGGCGAGTGCCTCAAGGATACGCACCCAGGAACGGATGCCCTTGTGATAGGAGGCGAGCTCGTACTTCTCGTTCGGCGAATGAATGCGGTCGTCGGCAAGGCCGAAGCCGACGAGGAGCGATTCCATACCGAGCATCTTCTGGAAATCGCCGACGATCGGGATCGATCCGCCCATGCCGATCACGACGGCCGGCTTCGGCCATTCGTCCGAGAGCGCGTTCTTCGCCTTGGTGATGACCGGCGAATCGTAGGACAGGTGGATTGCCGGCGAGGCGCCGTGCGGATGAAACTCGACTGAGCAATCGGCCGGGATCTTCGAGCGGATATAGGCCCGGAAGCTTTCGCGGATCGCTGCCGGATCCTGCTTGCCGACGAGACGGAACGAGATCTTCGCCGAGGCCTTGGCCGCGATCACGGTCTTGAAGCCTTCGCCGGTATAGCCGCCCCAGATGCCGTTCACTTCTGCCGTCGGCCGCGCCCAGGTGAGCTCGAGAACCGAGCGGCCCTTTTCGCCCGACGGTACCGAGAGGCCGACCTGGCCGAGGAAGGTTTCCGCCGTCTGGCCGAGCTTTTCCCAGGATGCCTTGATATTGGCAGGCGTCTCCTCGACGCCTTCGTAGAAGTTTTCGAGCGTGATGCGGCCCGTCTGGTCGTGCAGGCCGGCAAGCGCTTCCGTCAGGATATGGATCGGGTTTGCAGCCGCACCGCCGAACAGGCCGGAATGCAGGTCGCGGTCGGCGGCCGTGATAACCACCTCTTCGCCGACCAGACCGCGAAGGGCGGCGGCGATCGCCGGGGTCTCGTGATCCCACATGCTGGTATCGCAGACGAGCGCGTAGTCGGCCTTCAGTTCGGCAGCATTGGCTTCGAGGAACGGCTTCAGCGATGGCGAACCGGATTCTTCTTCGCCTTCGAACAGGATCGTCACGCGGCAGGGAAGCGCGCCGTTGATTTCCTTGTAGGCGCGGCAAGCCTCGACGAAGGTCATCAGCTGGCCCTTGTCGTCAGCCGTGCCACGGCCCGTCAGGATCTTGCGGCCGTTTCCGGCATCCTTGATCGCCGGCTCGAACGGGTCGTTTTCCCAGAGTTCGATCGGATCGACCGGCTGCACGTCATAGTGACCATAGAACAGCACGTGCGGCGCATCCGCGGTCGCGCCCGCGTGGTGAGCGACCACCATCGGGTGGCCGGGCGTATCGCGCACCGAAGCCTCGAAGCCGAGCGTCTTGAGATAGGCCGTCAGCCATTCGGCCGCCTTGCGGCAATCGGCCTTGTAGGCCGGATCGGTCGAGATCGACTTGATCCGCAGGAGTTCGAACAGCTTTTCCAGGCTTGAATTGAGATTTTGGTCGGCGCGCGAAAGCACCGGGGTGACGTCAGTCATTTCCGACTCCTCTTGAAATTTGGCCGGACGATAGACCAAAGGCCGGGCGGTTTCGAGGAGAAAAAGTTGCATTTTCCGGTCGGCGCCCGCTCGCTGGAGACACTTGGAGGTCAGCGAAAGCTAGATCTTCTTGGCGTTTTCCAGAAGCCGGCGGATGTATTCCAGCATCAGCTCGCGTTCGAAGGTCTTGAAGCCGTCGAAGAGGGCGAGATCCGCCTCGCGGGCGGTATCGACGGCCTCGTCCTGCATCGCCTGCGCCTTCGGCGTCAGGAAGATCAGCTGCGCCCGCTTGTCCGTCGGGTGAGGGCGCCGTTCGATCAGTCCGTCGCGCACCATGCGGGACAGCGTGTTCGCCATCGTCGCCTGCTCGATGTCCACCCGCTCCAGAAGCTGCTTCTGAGTAAGCCCGTCTTCGGCCCAGAGTTCGAGCAGGATCGGAAACTGCCCGGGCGAAAAGCCGAGCCGCCCCGCGCGCTGCTGCAGCGAGCGGGCAAAACCCTTCGCCAGCTGACTGGCAAGGTAGGCTCCCGAATCCATCCGATTAAATCCCATGATTGTAGTTAGGCCCAAAAGCCGGACTGAAACAATGCAACAAATCGCATGCGATGGATCAAAAGTGGCCTTTTTGCTTCAGATTTATCCATTGATACAGAAAACAAAGCCGCCATGGTCAGGAGGTGGACCATGGCGGCTCAAAAATGGGGACAAAGGCCCGGAGAGGGGGATAAGGCCTTTGTCCAAGTTTGATGCGGCGGGGGACAAGCCGGTCACCAAACCCTCGGCGCGATCAAACGCCGGTGACTCTGAATTGTGATCCGGAATGTGGTTTTTCAAGGGAAGGCGAATAAGCCGCCGATTACAAATTGGTAACAGTTCGGTGAAGGGCTGAATCCGAAACGCAACAGAACTTTATATGGATTTCGCGGGGCCTCCACGCTATCCATGCTGCCATGAAAAAAGGCGATCATCTCTTCCTCGTAGACGGCTCGGGCTTCATCTTTCGCGCATTCCATGCGCTGCCGCCGTTGACCCGCAAATCAGACGGTCTGCCGGTGGGCGCCGTCTCCGGTTTCTGCAACATGCTGTGGAAGCTTCTGACGGATGCGCGCGACACGTCCGTCGGCGTCACGCCGACGCATCTGGCCGTCATCTTCGACTATTCCTCGAAGACCTTCCGCAAGGATCTCTATGACGCCTACAAGGCGAACCGCTCTGCGCCGCCCGAGGAGCTGATCCCGCAGTTCGGCCTGATCCGCGAGGCAACGCGCGCCTTCAATCTGCCCTGCATCGAGACCGAAGGTTTCGAGGCCGACGATATCATCGCCACCTACGCCCGTCAGGCTGAAGCGATCGGCGCCGATGTCACCATCGTCTCTTCGGACAAGGACCTGATGCAGCTCGTGACGGCGAATGTCCACATGTACGACAGCATGAAGGACAAGCAGATCAGCATTCCCGACGTCATCGAGAAATGGGGCGTGCCGCCGGAAAAGATGATCGATCTGCAAGCGATGACCGGCGATTCCGTCGACAACGTGCCGGGAATTCCCGGCATCGGTCCGAAGACCGCAGCCTCGCTGCTCGCCGAGTATGGCGATCTCGACACGCTTCTCGAGCGCGCCCACGAGATCAAGCAGGAAAAGCGCCGTCAGACGATCATGGAAAATGCCGACAAGGCGCGTCTTTCCCGTGAGCTCGTCCGTTTGCGTCTCGACGTTCCATTGGAGCTTAAGGTTGAGGATCTGGTGCTCGAGCCGCAGAACGGCCCGAAGCTGATCGGCTTCCTGAAGGCCATGCAGTTCACGACGCTGACGCGCCGTGTCGCCGAGGCTTGCGAATGCGACGCCAGCGCTATCGACGCGACGGATGTCCAGGTCGAATGGGGCGACAAGGCCCATGGTCCGGATCTCGATGCGGCCGAGCCCGCGCCCGTCGCCGGTGGCATTCCCGAGGTTGCCGGCGCTGCCGTGCCGGTGCCCGCAAAGGCCAAGGCTGCCGCCGTCGAAGGCAGCTTCGTGCCTGAAGATCTTGCCGCACAGCGCGCTGCCGCCTTCGCATCGCTGCCCTTCGATCATTCGACCTATCTGACGATCCGCGATCTCGCGACGCTCGATCAATGGATCGCCGCCGCCCGTGAAACCGGCCTCGTCGCCTTCGACACCGAGACGACGTCGCTTGATGCGATGCAGGCGGAGCTCGTCGGCTTCTCGCTGGCGATTGCCGACAATGCCAAGGATCCGACCGGCGTGTCGATCCGCGCCGCCTACGTGCCGATCGGCCACAAGACCGGCTTCGGCGATCTCCTGGGCGGCGGGCTCGCCGAAAACCAGATCCCCATGCGCGACGCGCTTCCGCGGCTGAAGGCGCTGCTTGAGGACGAATCGGTCCTGAAGGTCGCCCAGAACCTGAAGTACGATTACCTGTTGATGAAGCGCTACGGCGTCGAGACGAAGAATTTCGACGACACGATGCTGATCTCCTATGTGCTCGATGCCGGTACCGGCGCGCACGGCATGGACCCGCTGTCCGAAAAATTCCTCGGCCACAAGCCGATCGCCTACAAGGACGTTGCCGGAAGCGGTAAGTCGAACGTTACCTTCGACCTCGTCGATATCGCCAAGGCCACGCATTACGCGGCTGAGGATGCCGATGTGACGCTGCGGCTCTGGATGGTGCTGAAGCCACGGCTCGCGGCCAACAAGCTGACGACGATCTATGAACGCCTGGAACGCCCGCTGCTGCCGGTGCTCGCCAATATGGAAGAGCGCGGCATCACCGTCGACCGGCAGATCCTGTCGCGTCTCTCCGGCGAGCTGGCACAGGGTGCTGCGCGTCTCGAAGACGAGATCTTCACGCTTGCCGGCGAGCGCTTCACCATCGGCTCGCCGAAGCAGCTCGGCGATATCCTGTTCGGCAAGATGGGTCTCGAGGGCGGCACCAAGACCAAGACCGGCCAGTGGTCGACCTCGGCAAGTGTCCTCGAAGACTTGGCCGCCGCCGGTTTCGAGCTGCCGCGCAAGATCGTCGACTGGCGTCAGCTCACCAAGCTGAAATCGACCTATACCGATGCCTTGCCGGGATATGTCCACCCGCAGACCAAGCGCGTGCACACCTCCTATTCGCTGGCCTCCACCACGACCGGCCGCTTGTCTTCGTCGGAGCCAAACCTGCAGAACATTCCGGTTCGCACCGCCGAAGGCCGCAAAATCCGCACCGCCTTCATCTCGACGCCCGGCCACAAGCTGATCTCGGCCGACTACAGCCAGATCGAGCTGCGCGTGCTCGCCCACGTTGCCGATATCCCGCAACTGACGCAGGCTTTCGCCGATGGTGTGGACATCCACGCGATGACCGCCTCGGAAATGTTTGGTGTTCCCGTCGAGGGTATGCCGAGCGAGGTGCGCCGCCGCGCCAAGGCGATCAACTTCGGCATCATCTACGGCATTTCCGCCTTCGGTCTCGCGAACCAGCTGTCGATCGAGCGCTCGGAAGCCGGCGATTACATCAAGAAGTATTTCGAGCGTTTCCCCGGCATCCGCGATTACATGGACAGCCGCAAGCAGATGGCGCGCGACAAGGGCTACGTCGAGACGATCTTCGGCCGGCGAATCAATTACCCGGAAATCCGTTCCTCGAATCCCTCCGTCCGCGCCTTCAATGAACGCGCTGCGATCAACGCACCGATCCAGGGCTCGGCCGCCGATGTTATCCGCCGCGCCATGATCAAGATGGAACCGGCGCTTGCCGAGGCCGGTATTGGCGATCGCGTGCGCATGCTGCTGCAGGTCCACGACGAACTGATCTTCGAAGTCGAGGATGCAGAGGTTGAAAAGGCCATGCCGATCATCGTCTCGGTCATGGAAAACGCCACCATGCCGGCGCTCGAAATGCGCGTTCCGCTCAAGGTTGATGCGCGCGCGGCAAGCAACTGGGACGAAGCGCACTGAGCGCTTCGTCCAACTTTCCCGAAGATTTTTCTTAAAGAGACAAGTATCTGATTTCGCTCGATTAAGGGCGAAATGCCTGCGCAATTTTAGTGCCGATGGAAGGAACTTATTAACCTTCATTTTCTAATCCGTTCAGGTCGGTAATTTGAGTGAGCAGCAGGTCGTATGCGTTTTCCCAGAACGAACTTGACGGATGCCGCGGAGTTTTCCGCGGAAGTTGACGTGCATGACGCTGAAGAGGGCGCAGGCGAGCGCCCGTCGGCGCCGATCTGGCAGAGCAATTTTTCCCTGGCGCCGAACGTCCGGTTCACCCGGACGCCGGAAAACCTGTTGCGCCGTACCCCGCCCGAAATCCCGCAGCTGGATGAGCCCGCGCCATACATGGACGAGGCGCCTATCGCTGCCGAGAGCCGCACGCCGATCGTCGTCGACGTACCCTTCGACGCCCACACTCACGCGCCGCAGACCGCGCCCATCGTCCGCACGCCGGTACCGCCTGTTGTTGCCCGCGTCCCGGTTCAGCCCACCCGGGCGCCCTTGCTGCCGATCGTCCGCACACCGGTCCAGCCTGCCGCACCTGTTCAGGTCGCACCACTCCCCGAAGCGCCCGTCGCGGCTGAGCCGTATCACGCAGCCGGTGAGCTCGCGTCGATTTCGGATTTCGCCTTCTGGGAAGTCATGGCTTTCGAAGATGGCGCCGTGCCCGCCGCGCCGCAGTTCCAGCCGGTTCCGATGCCGAGGGTCGAGGTATCGCCCGAGTCGATCATCGCCAGTTTCCGTGTCATGGAATGGCACCCGCACCGGCGTACCGAGACGGCCCCGGCCGTTGCTCCAATCGCCGTTGCACCAGCGCCCGTCGCCGTGGCACCGCAGCCTGTCGCGCCAGCCCTCGTGGTCGCTCCGCCCGTGGCAAAGCCGGTTGAGGCCGCCGCTCCCGCGCCGCAGCCGGTGCCGGTAGAAGCCCGCATACAGCCGATCGCGCCGATCCCGGTCCGCACGCCCGCCGTCGCGCCCGTGACGATGCCGGCGCCGCGTCTTGCCGCTGCAAAACCCGCCGCCGCCAAGGTCGACGCATCCGGCTACGAATTCCCGCCGAACGAACTGCTGCAGCAGCCGCCCGAGCGCTTGGGCGAGATCATGACGCAGGAAGCGCTGGAACAGAATGCCGGCCTGCTGGAAAGCGTTCTCGAAGATTTCGGCATCAAGGGCGAGATCATCCATGTCCGCCCGGGTCCTGTCGTCACGCTCTATGAATTCGAGCCTGCACCGGGCGTGAAGTCCTCGCGCGTCATCGGCCTTGCGGATGACATCGCCCGCTCGATGTCGGCCCTTTCGGCCCGCGTCGCCGTCGTTCCCGGCCGCAATGTCATCGGTATCGAACTGCCGAACCAGACGCGTGAAACCGTCTATTTCCGCGAGATGATCGAAAGCCAGGATTTCGCCAAGAGCAGCTACAAGCTGGCGCTCGGCCTCGGCAAGACGATCGGTGGCGAGCCTGTCATCGCCGAACTTGCGAAGATGCCGCATCTGCTCGTTGCCGGTACCACGGGTTCGGGCAAGTCGGTCGCGATCAACACGATGATCCTGTCGCTGCTCTACCGCATGTCGCCGGAACAGTGCCGCTTGATCATGGTCGATCCGAAGATGCTGGAACTCTCCGTCTATGACGGCATCCCGCATCTGCTGACCCCTGTCGTCACAGACCCCAAGAAGGCCGTCATGGCCCTCAAATGGGCCGTTCGCGAGATGGAAGAGCGCTATCGCAAGATGTCGCGCCTCGGCGTGCGCAATATCGACGGCTACAACGGCCGCGTGGCGCAGGCCCGCGAAAAGGACGAGACGATCCACATCATGGTCCCGGTCGGCTTCGACAAGGGCACCGGTGCGCCGATCGAGGAGCAGCAGGAACTCGACCTGACGCCGATGCCTTATATCGTCGTCATCGTCGACGAGATGGCTGACCTGATGATGGTGGCCGGCAAGGACATTGAAGGCGCGATCCAGCGTCTGGCGCAGATGGCGCGTGCCGCCGGCATCCACCTGATCATGGCCACCCAGCGCCCCTCGGTGGATGTCATCACCGGTACGATCAAGGCGAACTTCCCGACCCGCATCTCCTTCCAGGTGACGTCCAAGATCGACAGCCGCACGATCCTCGGTGAACAGGGTGCCGAGCAGCTGCTCGGCCAGGGTGATATGCTGCACATGCAGGGCGGCGGCCGCATCGCCCGTGTCCACGGTCCTTTCGTCTCGGACCTAGAGGTCGAGAAGGTCGTGGCCCACCTGAAGACCCAGGGACGTCCGGAATATCTGGATACGGTCACGGCAGGTGACGAGGACGAAGAGGAAGCCGAAGACAGCGCCGTCTTCGACAAGAGCGCCATGGGCGCCGAGGATGGCGACGAGCTCTACCAGCAGGCGGTCAAAGTCGTCCTGCGCGACAAGAAGTGCTCGACCTCCTACATCCAGCGCCGCCTCGGCATCGGCTATAACCGCGCCGCATCGCTCGTCGAACGCATGGAAAAGGAAGGCCTCGTCGGCCCGGCAAACCATGTCGGCAAGCGCGAAATCGTTTCGGCCCGGAGCGAGGGCGAATAAAGATCAGGGTTTGAGGGGGAAGCCCTCAAACCCTACGGCTGTGCCAGCCGCACCGTCTCGCGAACGAACTCCGTCTTGCCGCCGGTATAGTAGTCCCAGTCGTCATTGGCCTCGCTCATCAGCCGCAGCTTCAGTGCGGCATAGGCATCGGCCCGCTCGGGATGGGTCCTGAGATAGTCGCGAAACAGGATGCGGTCGCGGAGCACGTGGTTGTCTGCTGTGCAGAGATAAAGCCGCGCTCCATACGATCCCCTGCCGCTGGTAAAGGTCCAGCTCTGATCGCCGTATTTGTCGCCGTGATAGGTGTAGCCGGCAACGGTCTGCATCCGCTCGACCGCTGCGGCGGTCGCCAGATCCGCGAAGGCGGCATGCAGGTCGATCTTCGGCTTTGCCGCCAGACCTGGAACGGACGTGCTGCCGACATGGTGGAAAGCCGGCGCCAGTCCCGCAAAGATCGGCGCAAGCTCACTGCAAACCTGTGCGAAGAGTTCGGGCCATCTGTCATCATAGGGCAGGACGACGATGGCCATGATCTCTCTCCGTCAGGCGACTTCCGCCAGAAAACCGTTCATCGTGTCGATGATCTTGCGCTCGGCTTCGGCGAGCGACCCGCTATTGTCGAGATTGATGACGTCATAGTCGCCGCGCACCGTCAGCGAACCACGGGCGAGGCGGGCCATGATGTCTTCGTGCGTTTCGCGGCCACGCGCTTCCAGCCGGCCGGCGAGCACTTCTGGACGCGCCGTAACATTGATCACCTTCAGCCGCGGGAAAGCGGCGTGGAAGCGATGCAGCGCCGAGCGGGAGCCATTGGCGATCACCAGGTGCCCCTTCGACAGCGCCACCGACACCTCGGCCGGAATGCCGTATTTCAGGCCATGCGCTTCCCACCAGACGGCGAAGCTGCCGGACTGTTCCATCGATGCGAATCCGGCTTCGGAAACGGCGAGATGATCCTCGCCGCCAGCATCGCCGTCACGGGTGATGACGCGGCGGACGAAGTGAACATTGGGGCGGCTGCCGAAATGCTGGGCGGCGAGCGCCATCAGCGTATCCTTGCCGGCGCCGCTCGGGCCGACGACGACGACCATGATGCCGTGTTCGGTGCCCGGAACGATGTGGGGTTCGTGCGACGGGTTCATGCGACACGGCGCCCTTCGCGCCAGACGGAACGCGTCACCGGAACGCCCTCATCGCGGAAGACACGCACCAGATCTGCGCGCAGGCCGGTGGCGATGCGGCCGCGGTCGTCGAGGCTGACGGTGCGGGCAGGCGTCGAGGTGACCATGGCGATTGCCTTCGGCAGCGAGATGGATTCGACCTCGTCGGCGATGATGAACGGCGCATAGAGCATGCTCAGCGGCACGTAGTCGGACGAGAGAACATCGAGCACGCCGCGTTCGGCGAGGTCTCGGGCGGCGATATTGCCGGAATGCGACTTGCCGCGCACGATGTTCGGTGCGCCCATCAGCACGCTCATGCCGTGTTCGTGCGATGCCTTCGCGGCGTCGAAGCTGGTCGGGAATTCGGCAAGGCGAACGCCGTTCTCGATCGCTTCGTCGACATGCTCCAGCGTCGCGTCGTCATGGCTGGCAATGGTGATGCCGCGCTCCTTGCAGACCTGTGAGATCGCGGCGCGATGCGGCGTCGAATTGCGGGCCGATTCGGCAAGCCGCTTCTCGATGAACTTGGCGAATACCTCGTCCGAAAGACCGCGCTTCTTCTGGTAGTAGAAGATGTACTGGTCCATGGTCTGGAACTGGCGCTGGCCGGGCGCGTGGTCCATCAGCGAGACGAGACGCACATAGGGGTCGTTCTCGAAGTCGGCGAAATGCTCAAGCACGTTGTCGGCGGAAACCTCGCAGCGCAGATGCAGCAGGTGCTCGGCGCGCAGACGCCCTTCCTGCTCGGCCTTCTGGATGGCGTCGGCCATGTCGCGCATCTCGCCATGGTCAAAACCGCCGTCTTCATCGGCGCCCATGCGCAGGCAGTCGAAAACGGTGGTGATGCCCGAGGTTACGATCTGGGCGTCATGCGCCTGGATCGCTGCCGTCTTGTGCCAGCGCAGGCCCGGGCGCGGCGAATAGTGGCCTTCCAGGTGATCGGTGTGCAGTTCGACCAGACCCGGAATGAGGTAGTCGCCCTCAAAGTCCTCGCCGGCAGCCGAGTTGCCTTCGGAGATATCGGCGATCTTGCCGTCGCGGATCAGCAGGGAGCCGTTGACGATCTCGTCCTCGAGAACGATGCGTGCATTGGAAAAAGCGGTTTCTTTGGTCATCGTGTCGTCTTTCAGCGTTTGGCGCCGGCAAGCGGCAGCCAGCTATGAGCCTTGAATGGGGCGCCGCGCGTCTCCTCGGTGAAGACGGCAATGCCGGAAATCGGAAGCGGCCGGCCGGTGAAGGCGGCAAAGCGCTGTTCCAGGATCGATTTCATCAGCGCGGAGCGCTCGTCAGGAACCTGTCCGGTCAGCGTCATGTGGAAGCCGAAGTCGTCCATGACGTAGGGATAGCCCCAGCGCATCAGATTGGCGCGCTGGCTTTCCGTCAGCTTCTCGGGTTTGCGCCGGGCAATGTCGGCCTCCAAAAGGGCGGCACGAAACGGCTCGAAGGACTTTACCACGCTTGCGGCGAAATCCTGAAGCGGCTGATGCAGCGCGCCGGGCACGAGCGCGAAGAAGCGGCCGAGCTGCCCGAGCACGAGCTCGGGGATTTCGAAGGCCGGCGTGCGGGCCGCGAAATCCTCGACTACAGCCATCAGATCCTTTTCCGTCACCGAAGCGGCAAGCGCAAAGGGCGCCTTGATCGTCGCGTGGAAGCCGTAGCGGCGGGGATCGGCGGTGAGCTCGAACTGTTCTGCGCCGGGCAGGCCGGGCTCTTCGGGAGCCGGGTAAGTTTCTTCAGAAAAGGCATCGCGGCCGAGCCATTCTGCAGCGGCGCGCGTCAGGGAATCATCCTGCGGCGGCGAAAAATAGAGGGCGTATCGCAAAGGTCTTATCCCGGAAAAATGTCTGAGGCAGGGGTCGCAATGTCAGTGATTTGACCGCGGACTGCAAGCTTGCTTCCGGCTAAAAGATTTCCGTGACAGAATGATGATGACGCCGTGGCGCCATCATCTTTTTAATGCGTCTTGGTGCCCATCAGCCGGTGGCGCAGCGCGTTCGAGGCCATGTCGAACAGGAAGACGACGATCAGGATCAGAATGACCATGTAGGCGACGTTTTCCCAGTTGGAATTCGTCCGCATCGCTTCCCAGAGCTTGAGGCCGATACCGCCGGCACCGACGGCGCCGATGATCGTCGCGCCACGAACATTCGATTCCCACTGGTAAAGCGTCTGGCTGACGATCACCGGAACGATCTGCGGCATGACACCGTAGCGATGGACCAGCATCGTCGAGGCGCCGGTCGACTTGATGCCTTCGCGCGGCTTGTTGTCGATGTTTTCGAGACCTTCGGAATAGAGCTTTCCGAGCGTGCCGGTTTCCGTCAGGAAGATCGCGCCGGAGCCCGCAAGCGGGCCGGGGCCGAAGGCGCGCGTCAGGAACAGCGCCCAGATCAGCATGTCGACCGAGCGCAGGAAGTCGAAGAAGCGCTTCAGAATCTGGTTCAGAAACCGGTTCGGCGTGATGTTGCGGGCGGCAAGGAAGGCGAGCGGGAAGGCCGCCAGCGAGCCGAGCAGCGTACCGAGAAAGGCCATCACGATCGTCTGGAAAAGCTTGGTCCATACGTCGCCATGCTGCCAGGCCGAGTTGTTCCAGATATTGTCGAAGGCGAGCGACAGGTTCGACTGGCTGGGGTCGAGACGCGGGCCTGACACGATCAGGCTTGCGACTTCACCGGCCGGCTTGTCGAAGAACGGCGAGTGCGTGTCGAAGACAAAGTTTGCCCATCCAAGGAAGCGCTTGCGCACCTTCACGCGGTCCGATGCGATGCTGACGTCGCCTGCAAAGCCAAGGTCGGCCAGCACGTTGTCGTCATAGACAGTCATCCAGGAGGGCACTTCGCCGACGACCTTCGGCTGTCCCGAAGACAGGTCGACAGGAACGCTGATGCCGTGCGCCGTCACCGTTGTCATCGCCTTGGTGACCACGACAGTGCGGTTCGTGCCGCTGACGAAGACGGTGACGCTGCCGGGCTCGTTCTTCACCCATTCCGGATGCGGATCGTCGCCGAGCGGCGAGAAGCGCGGATAGCGGGTCTCGATCGAGCCGTCGTCCTGAATGCGGAATTCGGGCTGAACGTCGTAGCTCACCCACTGGCTCATATAGATGCCGACGCGCTCCCAATGGGCCTCGGCCAGCAGCTTCGGCAGATCGAAGAACCAGACGGCATACATGCCATAAAGCAGCGTCGCGATGACCGCGAGCAGTCCGCCGAAGCGCTGGCGGAAGGAGCGATGGAAATACTCGGGATAGCGCGCCTCGATCTCGTGCATCCGGTTTGCGTCGATAACCGTCATGGCGGGCCTCAATGTTGCAGAAGGAAAGCGTGCTCGCCAACCAGGCGGCGGCGCAGCCATGCGGAGAACTGGTCGACCGCAACGATGGTGATGAAGAGCAGCAGCACGAGAGCGACCGTCTTGGCGCCGAAGCCGCGCGAGATGGAGAGCTTCAGCTCTTCGCCGATACCGCCGCCGCCGACCGCGCCGATGATGGTCGAGGCGCGCACGTTGATCTCCAGACGCAGCAGCGCATAGGAGGCGAAATTCGGCAGAACCTGCGGCATGGCGGCGAAGCGCACGCGCTCCAGCCAGTTGGCGCCGACCGCCTTCATGCCCTCATCCGGCTTCATGTCGATATTCTCGACGACTTCGTAGAACAGCTTGCCGAGGGCGCCGATCGTATGCAGCGACACGGCGATGATGGCGGCGACCGGGCCGATCGAAAGGATGGCAGAGAACAGGCCGGCGATAACGATCTCCGGGAAGGCGCGCAGGAATTCCATGACGCGCTTGGCGAAGACGCGCAGCGGCCAGTTTTTGGTGAGGTTGCGAGCGGCAAAGAAGCTCAGTGGCACTGCAAAGATGAAACCGATGATCGTCGATACGAGAGCGACGTTGATCGTGATGATCATCAGCTCGAAATATTCAGGGATATAGAAATCGCCGAAAACGTAGACCCGGCCCTTGGCGAAGTTGAACTCCTCGCCGCCCTTGTCGTTCGGGCTCGCAATATCGAACAGCGCGCGCCAGACGTCGTGCCAGTCCTTGGGAATAAGCCAGCTCAGGAAGTCGAAGAGATGCGGAAGGCGGTCGAAGAAATGGCCGGCATTGCTCTCGTCGGCAAAGCGCACGGAGCTCACGAAGGCAATCAGCAGCAGGACGAGGCCGATGCCGGTATAAAGACGGCGGCGAGACACCATGCGGCTCCAGGCATCGCCGATATCGCGGCTGCTCTGCTGGAGTTCGGGCGTGTGGGTCCGAGAATCGGCAAGGGTCATGGGGTCGTCCGCTTCTTCGCAGGAAAAAGGGCGGCCGATGACGGCCGCCCCCGATGAATGCAGGTCGATCAGCCGCCGATGGCAGCCTTACGAACGTCTACAACGGCGTTGTAGAATTCGTGCGTAACCGGGGCGTAGCCCTTGTAGTCGCCGCCTTCGATGGCGGTGAAGCACTTGTGGTCCTTCTCCGGCAGCGCCGTGAAGAAGGCGGCCAGCTTCTTCTGCCACTCTTCGCCGAGCTCGTTGCGAACGACGAGCGGGCCGTTCGGAATCAGCGGCGAGCGCCAGACTTCGACGAGCTTGTTCGGGTCGACGGCGCCCTTGTCGACTTCCTTGCGGAAGGTACCGGAGGTGTAGCCGTCCTTGAAATCGCCGATGCCCGAGCTGTCGTCGACAGCAACGTCAACCTTGCCGTCATAGGCGGCGAGAAGGTTGTTCTCGTGGCCGCCGTTGAACTGCGTGGAGGCGAAGAACTGGTCGTTCGGCATGCCCGTGTCCTTCGGGATCTGCGTCAGCGGAACGAGGTAGCCCGAGGTGGAGTCCGGATCGGCGTAGCCGAGCTTCTTGCCCTTGGCGTCGGCGATCGTCTTGATGCCGGAGGACTTCAGAGCGAGACCGATCGAGTAGTAGCCGGTCGAACCGTCCTTCTGCTGCGTCGTCAGGATCGGGGTAACGGCCTTTGCGTCCTTCAGGTAGACGGCTGCGTAGCCGGAAGCGCCGAGTTCTGCGAAGTCGAGCGTGCCGCCGAGGAGGCCCTGGATAACGCCGTCATAGTCGGCGGCCGGGAACAGCGAAACCTTCTCGAAGCCGAATTCCTGCTTCAGGTGGTCGGCGAGGCAGGCGTAGTTACGCAGACGGTCGGTTTCGTTTTCGCCGCCGAGAATGCCGACGCGGAATTCCTTGAGGTCTGCAGCATGCGAGACGCCGGCCAGCGCGAAAAGCGCCGTCGCGGCAAAGAGTGCTTTCTTCAACATGGTACTCTCCTGATTGACCGGTGTCCCCGGTGGTCTCTCTGTTACGAAGAACTGTGCCCTTGACGCGGGCGGTCGATCACAGCCGTCTCGCTCAGAGACCGGCCAACGCCAGCGGTTGCAGGCCGGCGGATTGATGGGCGGCAGCTGCCGCAGTAATGTTGATCGAGGTCGACGTCATGGTTTCGTCGATGCCGGCGCCGTCCTTGTCGGTGCCGTAGATTTCCTTGACTGCCGAAGCGTCGAGATCGGCCGGCTTGCCGTCGAATACGACGCGCCCACCCGCCATGCCGACGATCCGCTCGCAGTAGCTGCGCGCCGTGTCGAGCGTGTGCAGGTTGGTGATGACGGTGATGCCTTCGCGCTCGTTGATGTCGCGCAGCGCGTCCATGACGATCTTGGCGTTCAGCGGGTCGAGCGAGGCAATCGGCTCGTCGGCGAGAACCATCTTCGGCTTCTGCATCAGGGCGCGGGCGATCGCCACGCGCTGCTGCTGACCGCCCGAAAGCGTACCGGCAAGCTGCAGCGCCGTCTGCTCGATGCCGAGGCGCTCGAGAGCGGCGATCGCATGGATGCGCTCTTCACGGCTGAAGATGTTGAGGAGCGAAAGCATCGTCGGGCGATGGTTCAGGCGGCCGAGCATGACGTTGGTCAGGACATCGAGACGCGGCACGAGATTGAACTGCTGGAAGATCATGGCGCAGTCGCGCTGCCAGTTGCGAAGCGCCTCGCCACGCAACGAAGAGACTTCGACGCCGCCGAAACGGATGGAGCCGGAGGTCGGCTCCTGCAGGCGGTTGATCATCCGCAGGAGCGTCGATTTGCCGGCGCCGGAACGGCCGATAATACCGACCATCTGACCCTGGGGAATATCGAGCGTTACGGAATCCACTGCCAGCTTTTTGCCAAAACGGCGGGTGACATTCTTCAGCTCGAACATCATGCTCTTCCTTGCAATCCAGGGGCTTTGTCTCGGAGTGCATTAGTCCTGCTTGATGAACCTCCAATGTCAGTTTTGTGTAATGACTGTCACAAAGGGCGCCGGTAATGGGGCTTTACGCACCATGCCGGCTAAGGAAATCTTCGGCCGAAAGCGCGCGGAAATCGTCGAGTGCCGAACGCAGTTTCGAATGCTCCCAATCCCACCAGGCAAGCTTGTCCATCCGCTCGCCGACACCCTTCGCAAAACGCTCGCGAATGAGCTTTGCGGGGACGCCGCCGACGATCGTGTAGGGAGCGACATCCTTGGAGACGACGGCGCCCGCACCGATCACCGCACCGTTGCCGACCGTCACGCCGGGCAGGATCGTGGCGCCATGTCCGATCCAGACATCGTGGCCGATGGTGACGCGGTTGGATCGTCGCCACTCGAAGAACTCGCTCTCCATGTCCGCATCAGGCCAGTAATCGGTGGCGCGGTAGGTGAAGTGGTGCAGCGTCGCGCGCCAGGTCGGGTGGTTTGTGGCGTTGATACGAACGGCAGCGGCAATGTTGACGAACTTGCCGATCGTCGCGCACCAGATCGAGCCATCCTGCATGATGTAGGAATAGTCGCCGAACTCGACCTCGCTGATCCGGCAGCGCTCCGAGACCTCGGTATAGCGGCCGAGCGTGGCATCGCTGACCGATGCCGTCTCGTGGATGTAGGGCTTTTCGCCGATTTTCCGGGTCATGCCGCAATTGCCTTTCTGGGGGAGAACTTCTGGACGTCGAGAATGCGGTCGGCAGCGGCCTCGCGCACTTCCTCGTCATGGAAGATGCCGAGCAGGGCGACGCCCGCCTTCTTCTTCTCGGCGATCATGCCGACGACGACGGCGCGGTTGGTGGCGTCGAGCGAAGCCGTCGGCTCGTCGAGCAGCAGGATCGTGTGATCGGTGATGAAGCCGCGGGCGATGTTGACGCGCTGCTGTTCGCCACCGGAGAAGGTCGCGGGCGGCAGCTGCCAGAGCGCTTCGGGCAGGTTGAGCTTCGTGAGAAGCTCGGCCGCCTTCTCGCGGGCTTCGCTTACCGGCACGCCGCGTGCGACGAGCGGCTCTCCCACGACATCGATCGCCGCAACGCGCGGCACGGTGCGTAGAAACTGGCTGACATAGCCGAGCGAGCGCTTGCGCACATCGATGATCGTGCGCGGATCGGCCGAGGCGAGATCGACGACGCGGCCCTGGTGGTTGACCAGGATCTGGCCGGTATCGACGGCATAGTTGCCGTAGATCATCTTCAGGAGCGAGCTCTTGCCGATGCCCGAGGGGCCGCCGAGCACGACGCATTCGCCGGCTGCAACGGAGAAGGTGACATCCGAAACCACCGGCAGCTTGATGCCGTCGCGCAGATGCATGGTGAAGCTTTTTGCGACTTCCGAAACGACGAGTGGCGTTGCCATGGTCACACCTGCAGGATGGAGGAAACGAGAAGCTGGGTATAAGGCTCGCGCGGATCGTCGAGCACGCGGTCGGTCAGGCCGTGTTCGATGACATTGCCGTCCTTCATCACCATCATCCGGTGCGATAGCAGGCGCGCGACCGCGAGGTCATGGGTCACGATGATCGCCGCGAGGCCGAGATCGTTGACGAGGCCGCGGACGAGATCGAGCAGGCGGGCCTGAACCGAGACGTCGAGACCGCCGGTCGGCTCGTCCATGAAGACCAGGCGGGGGCCGGTCACCAGGTTGCGGGCGATCTGCAGGCGCTGACGCATGCCGCCGGAAAAGGCGCGGGGCTGGTCGTCGATGCGTTCGGCATTGATTTCGACGCGCTCCAGCCAGTCGATGGCCGTCGAGCGGATCTTGCCATAATGCCGGTCACCGATCGCCATCAGCCGCTCGCCGACATTGGCGCCGGCCGAAACCGTCATGCGCAGGCCGTCGGCCGGGTTCTGGTGCACGAAGCCCCAGTCGGTCCGCATCAGGAAGCGGCGCTCGGCCTCGTTCATGCGATAGAGGTCGCGGTAGCTGCCGTCGCGCATATGATACTCGACACTGCCGGTCGTCGGCATCAGGCGCGTCGAGATGCAGTTGAGCAGCGTCGTCTTGCCGGAGCCGGACTCGCCGACGATCGCCAGCACTTCGCCCGGCCAGAGCTCGAAGGAGACATTCCGGCAGCCGATACGGTTGCCATAGAACTTCGAGACGTCATTGACTTTGAGAAGCGGTGTTTCGGTCATTCCGCAGCCTCCTTGGGCGCGAGCATTTCGCCGGCGTGGCCATGCTCGCGGCGGTCTTCGCAATGGTCGGTGTCGGAGCAGACGAACATGCGCCCGCCCTTGTCGTCGAGGATGACTTCGTCGAGATAGACCTCTTCGGCGCCGCAGAGCGCGCAGGGCTTGCCGAAGCGCTGGATCTCGAAGGGGTAGTCCTCGAAATCGAGGCTCACGACTTCGGTATAGGGCGGGACCGCATAGATACGCTTCTCGCGGCCGGCGCCGAAGAGCTGCAGCGCATCCGACATGTGCATCTTCGGATTGTCGAATTTCGGGGTCGGCGACGGGTCCATGACATAGCGTCCCGCGACCTTCACCGGATAGGCATAGGTCTTGGAGATCCGGCCGTTATGGGCGATGTCCTCGTAGAGTTTCACATGCATGAGGCCGTATTCCTCAAGGGCATGCATCTTGCGGGTTTCGGTCTCGCGCGGTTCGAGAAAGCGCAGCGGCTCGGGGATCGGCACCTGGTAGACCAGCACCTGGTTGGTGCCGAGCTTTTCCTCGGGAATGCGGTGACGCGTCTGGATGATCGTCGCATCCTTGGTATGCGTGGTCACCGCGACATTGGCGACCTTCTGGAAGAAGGCGCGGATCGAGACGGCATTGGTCGTGTCGTCGGCGCCCTGGTCGATGACCTTGAGCACATCGTCAGGGCCGATGATCGAGGCGGTCACCTGAACGCCGCCGGTGCCCCAGCCGTAGGGCATCGGCATTTCGCGGCTGGCGAAGGGAACCTGATAGCCGGGAATGGCGATCGCTTTCAGGATCGCGCGGCGGATCATCCGCTTCGTCTGCTCATCGAGATAGGCGAAATTGTAGCTGGCAAGATCGGTCATTCTGCTGCTTCCTTCATTGCTTCGCCATTGTTGCGGCTTGCCTCGAAGTCGCGGCGCATGCGGCGCACGAGATCGAGTTCGGCCTGGAAGTCGACGTAGTGCGGCAGTTTCAGATGCTCGACGAAGCCGGTCGACTGGACGTTGTCGGCATGCGAGATGACGAATTCCTCGTCCTGCGCCGGTGCCGTCACGTCTTCGCCGAGTTCGCCGGCGCGCAGCGCGCGGTCGACGAGCGACATCGACATTGCCTTGCGCTCGCTCTGGCCGAAGACCAGGCCATAGCCGCGGGTAAACTGCGGCGGAGCCTTCGCCGATCCCTTGAACTGGTTGACCATCTGGCATTCGGTGACTTGGATCGTGCCGAGAGAAACGGCAAAGCCGAGTTCAGGCACGTCGAATTCCACCTCGACTTCGCCGATGCGGATTTCGCCGGTGAAGGGGTGGTTGCGGCCGTAGCCGCGCTGCGTCGAGTAGCCGAGCGCCAGAAGGAAGCCTTCGTCGCCTCGGGCGAGCGCCTGCAGGCGCAGATCCCGGCTCATCGGGAATTCCATCGGCTCGCGCGTCAGGTCGCCGATCTCGTGATCTTCGGGCATCGAACCATCGTCCTCGATCAGGCCTTCCTGGCCGAGGATTTCGGAGACGCGGATGACGTGGCCGGTTTCGGCCTGGCGCTGAGCCGGCTCCTCAACCTCTTCATCCGTCAGCAGCGACGGGTCGAGCAGGCGGTGCGTATAGTCGAAGGTCGGGCCGAGCAGCTGGCCGCCCGGAAGGTCCTTGTAGGTCGCCGAGATACGGCGCTCGATCGTCATGCGGCTCGTATCGAGCGGCTTAGAGTAACCGAAGCGCGGCAGCGTCGTGCGGTAGGCACGCAGCAGGAAGATCGCCTCGATCATGTCGCCGCGCGACTGGCGTACGGCAAGCGCGGCAAGGGTCCGGTCGTAGAGCGATGCCTCCGCCATGACGCGGTCGACGGCAAGCGCCAGCTGCGCGACGATCTGCTCGATGCCGATTGCCGGAAGCGAGCGGTCACCGCGGCGGCGGTCGGCGAGCAGGCGATGAGCATTGGCGATGGCGGCCTCGCCACCTTTGACAGCAACATACATGGTTCACATCTCCGTTGCAGTGATCTTGGTGGTGCGCGGCAGGCAGAGGAAACTGCTGCCTGCGGCCAGCACGATGTCGACACCGCGCGGGAACAAGGCGCGGTTCTCGTTCCAGAGGCGGATGAAGGTCTCCGGCAGTCCCACCGGTGCGATTTCCGTCACGGTCTTGATACCCGGTCCCATCAGCGCCAGCGCCTTGCCGCCGTCGAGCGCAGCAATCTCGATGACAACCGTCGTCGAACGGTCGGGATATTCCTGCGTGCCCGGGGCGAATAGGCCAAAAGTGGAGAGCGCCATGCCGCTGTCGACGAAGGCGAAGCGCGCCTCGGCCTTTTCGGTGGTGACGGTCGCGCCCGTGTGGAAGCTCAGCCAGCCCGGTACGGCAGATTTGTTCAGCGCAGGCGAAAGCCAGACCGGCGTGTCATGATCGCAGAGCGTCAGCGCGATGGCGCCGGCCGCGGCACCCATCGGCGCAGGCGGGGCAGCATCGGGCGACAGCGTCTGGATCGAGCCTGGGCGGGCCATGGCATCCATCATCGCCTTGAAGACGCTCTGGGCCTGGAAGACCGGCTCGGCAAAGCCGCCGGTCAAAGTATCGTTCCTGAGTTCCATCAATCGTCTCCGCGAACCATGGTGAAGAAGTCGACGCGTGTTGCGGCCGTCTCGTCGGCCTTCTGCTGCGTCGCGGTGGCGATGCGCTGGGCGATCGGCTGAAGCAGTCTGTCCTCGACGAACGCCTTGGTTGCCTCTTCCTGCCAGAGAGCGTCGAAGATCGCGCAAAGCCGCGCCTTCTTGCGATCGGTGCCCAGCGACTGACCATGGCCGACCGTGCCGCTGGCGAGCCGGATCGTGGCGCGGGTGACCGTCACTTCGCCGAGATTGAAGGCCGAGCCGCCACCGCCGATGCGGCCGCGGACCATTACCAGTCCGGTTTCCGGGCCACGCACGGCCTGAACCTCGGGCTTGTTTGCAAGCGCCTCCCAGGCGTCATTCAGTTCAGCGAGCTCGGAGCGGGCGAGAAGATCGACCACCCTCTTCCTGCCGTCGGCTGCCTCGATTTTCTCTGCTGGTTTCATCGCCACATCCTTCGAAATGTCTATTGATATAGACAACCATACAAGATATAGCTACGCTTAAATCGGGGACATGACAAGCGTGTGACATGGCAGGGGTGAAATGGCTGGGCTGAAGCAGGTACAGAGGCAGACGGGGGTGGCGCTATGGCGCCAGATAGCGGATCGCATCCGCGAGGCAATTACCCGCGGCGCTTATGATGAAACGGGCATGGTGCCGCCGGAAACGGCGCTCGCCGAACAGTTCGGCGTCAACCGGCATACGGTTCGAAGCGCCCTTGCGGCTCTGGCTCAGGAGGGAATCGTCCGCGCCGTGCAAGGCCGCGGCACGCTGATCGAGCGCCGGGAGCGGCTGAATTTCCCGATCAGCAAGCGCACGCGCTTCACCACCGGCATCAGCGGACAGGCAAGGGAAACGCGCGGTTTCCTGCTGGCGGCTGCCGAGGAGCCTGCCGATGCAGAGGTCGCGCGCTGGCTGAAAATGTGTCCCGGCGATGCGGTCGTCAGGATCGAAACGACAAGAGAGGCCGACAAGCGTCCGGTCTCACGGGCAACGAGCTGGTTTCCCGCCGCGCGTTTCGGCGATATCGCCGAAACCTACCGCAAGACGGAATCGATCACCAAGGCTTTCGCGCTGCTCGGCCTGCAGGACTATGTCCGAGCAACGACAGAGATCACTGCCGCGCATGCCGATGCTGGAGACATCGCCGATCTGGAGCTGACGCCCGGTGCGATCCTGCTGATCACCAAGGCGATGAACACCGATCTCGACGGCGTTCCCGTGCAATATTCCATCACCCGCTTCGCCGCAGACCGGGTGCAATTCACCATCGAAAACTGAAAAAAAGCCGGGCACTTGGTCCGGCTTTCTGATTGATGCGAATCCGGCTCAGTGAGCGGCGGACATGTCGCCGAGCACTTCCTTGGAAGCGACGGTGGAATCGGCCTTCAGCTTGTAGACCATCGGAACGCCGGTCGCGAGGTTGAGGTCGAGAACCTGTTCGCGGGTCAGGCGGTCGAGCACCATGACCAGCGAACGCAGCGAGTTGCCGTGAGCCGCGACGAGAACCTTCTCGCCACGCAGAACGCGCGGCAGGATTTCCGTCAGGTAGTAGGGCCAGACGCGGGCGCCGGTGTCGCGCAGGCTTTCGCCGCCCGGAGGCGGGACGTCGTACGAGCGGCGCCAGATATGAACCTGCTCCTCGCCCCACTTGGCGCGGGCGTCATCCTTGTTGAGACCGGAGAGGTCGCCGTAGTCGCGCTCGTTCAGCGCCTGATCCTTGATCGTCTGCAGGCCCTGCTGGCCGACCTTGTCGAGGATGAGCTTCAGCGTGTGCTGCGCGCGGGTCAGCGCTGAGGTGTAGGCGACATCGAACTTGATGCCGTAATCGGCAAGCGCCTGGCCGCCGGCCGTCGCTTCCTGGATGCCGAGCTCGGTCAGATCAGGATCTTTCCAGCCGGTGAAGAGGTTCTTCAGGTTCCAGTCGCTCTGGCCATGCCGAACGAGAACGAGTGTGCCGCTCATAAAAGTCTGCCTCCGTAGGGATTATTGTGAAGAGAGCCCGAGGACATCGAGCATGGAATAGAAACCCGGCTTCTTGTCGCGCGCCCAGAGCGCCGCCTTGATGGCGCCGCGGCCGAAGATCGAGCGATCCGCCGCGCTATGCGACATCGAGACGATCTCGCCTTCGCCGGCAAAGAGCACCGAATGCTCGCCGATCACCGAGCCGCCGCGCAGCGTGGCAAAGCCGATCGTACCGGCTTCGCGCGCACCGGTATGGCCATCGCGAACCCGGACCGATTGTGTCTTCAGGTCGACATCGCGACCTTTGGCAGCGGCCTCGCCGAGCAACAGCGCAGTGCCCGAGGGCGCATCGACCTTGCGCTTGTGGTGCATTTCGAGAACTTCGATATCCCAGTCCTCGGGCGAGAGCGCTCGGGCGGCCTGCTCGATGAAGACGCTGAGAAGATTGACGCCGAGGCTCATATTGCCCGACTTGACGATCCGCGCATGGCGCCCGGCCGCCTGGATCTTGGCATCGTCGGCATCCGAGCATCCGGTCGTGCCGACCACATGGACGATGCGTGCTTGTGCTGCCAGTCCGGCAAATTCCACGCTGGCGGTTGGCGAAGTAAAGTCGAGGACACCCTCGGCATGCAGGAAGGCGGCGAGCGGATCGTCGCCGATGATCACGCCATTCGGCCCAAGCCCGGCAAGCTCGCCCGCATCGCGTCCGACGAAGGGCGAGCCGGCGCGTTCGATCGCTGCATGCAGCGTCACGCCATCGATGGAATCGATCAGCCGGATCAGCGTCTGGCCCATGCGCCCTGCTGCCCCAACCACAACCAGTTTCATAGCAGCGTCGCTCATGTCCTCAGTATTCCCGTATCAGATCGTATTCGAGGCCGCCGGCCTCTGGAGATTGTTCAGACGAGCGTAAAGTCCGTCCTCGAGCTTCGCAAGCGTCTCGTGATTGCCTTCCTCGACGACCCGGCCCTGCTGCATGACGACGATCTTGTCGGCGCGAACGACGGTGGAGAGCCGGTGCGCGATGACGACGACGGTGCGGCCCGTCATCGCCTCATCGAGCGCCTTCTGGACGGCAGCTTCGGATTCCGTATCGAGCGCCGATGTCGCCTCGTCGAGCAACAGGATCGGTGCGTTGCGTACCAGCGCGCGGGCGATCGACAGGCGCTGGCGCTGGCCGCCCGATAGGGTCACGCCATTCTCGCCGACGGCAGTATTGTAACCGTCGGGCTGTGCCATGATGAAATCATGCGCATAGGCGAGACGAGCCGCTTCCTCGATCTCCGCATCCGTAGCGTCCGGACGGCCGTAGCGGATATTGTCGCGGATCGAACCTTCGAACAGATAGGGCTGCTGTGAGACATAGGCGAGCTGCTCGCGCAGCGACTGCTTCGTCACATGCGCCACGTCCTGCCCGTCGATGATGATCTCGCCGCTCGTGGGGTCGTAAAAGCGCGGAATGAGATTGATGATCGTCGACTTGCCGGCACCCGATGGACCGACAAGCGCCGTCGTCTTCCCGCCTTCAGCGACGAAGCTGACACCATTGAGTACGGGTTCCTTGCCATAGGCGAAGGATACATTCCGGAACTCGATCCGTGCCTCCGTTGCCTTCAGCGGCTTGGCATCCGGCAGATCGCGCTGGCGCGGTTCCATGTCGAGCAGTTCGTAGATCATCCGGGCATTGACGGCTGCACGCTCCATCTGCACCTGCAGCTTTGCCAGGCGGCGGAGCGGGTCGTAAGCGAGCAGCAGGGCGGTTACGAAGGAGAAGAAGGCGCCCGGGGGCACGTTGTGATAGATCGAGCGGTAGGCGGCATAGGCAAGGACGCCCGCAACAGCCAGACCGGCAAAGCTTTCCGTCATCGGCGCATTGCGCTCCGAAAGGCGAGCAATCTTGTTGGCGCGCCCTTCGGCGACATCGATAATCTTGTTGACCCGCTTTTCGAGCTCGCTTTCCATCGTGAAAGCTTTCACGATGGAAATACCCTGGATCGACTCCTGCATCGCGCCAAAGGCGCGGCTGTTGAGGTGGATGGCTTCCTTCGTCACCTGGCGGAGGCGCTTGGAAAGATATCGAAGGCCGAGCATCAGCGGCGGCGCCATTACGAAGATGATCAGGCTGAGCAGCGGATCTTGATAGACCATCACCGAGACCAGCGAGACGAAAGAAAGCAGGTCGCGTGCCGTCGAGGTGATCGTCAGGTTCATGACGTCGCGGATGCCGCTGACATTCTGGCTGACCTGAGCGGCGATCTGTGCCGAACGCGTATCGTTGTAGAAGCCGACGGAAAGCGTCATCAGATGCGCGTAGATGCGCTTCTGGTAGCGCGCAACGATATTGTTGCCGACCTTGGAAAGCGCCACGGCCTGGCCATAGCTGGCAAAGCCGCGGGCGACAAAGGCGAGGAAAATCGACAGGCAGATGACCCAGACGATGTCACCGCGCCGGTTGGCGAAGGCCTCATCGATGATCGTGCGCATGATCCAGGCAGTATAAGCCGTCGAAAGCGCGACGATCACAAGACAGGCGATCGCGAATGCATAGCCCATGATGTGATCACGGCCGTTCTCGGCGATGATGCGCTTCAGCACGCCCGTGACTGTATCGCTACTGACGCTCTTGTTTGCGGACTTTTCCAAAAATTGCGCTTCCCGTGTCGGATCCTATGCGCGCAAAACCGCGCACTCGCGGGGCTCTATAAAGATTTGGCGGCGGCTTGGCTAGACAGGGCCTAGGCGCGCCAGCGTCTCCCATCCGTCGATACGCCGAAGGTTTCCGGGGCGCGGGCGTAGAA
This sequence comes from Rhizobium sp. BG4, assembly GCF_016864575.1. Lineage (NCBI taxonomy): Bacteria > Pseudomonadati > Pseudomonadota > Alphaproteobacteria > Hyphomicrobiales > Rhizobiaceae > Rhizobium > Rhizobium sp. BG4. Next base: position 1,642,559 of record NZ_CP044125.1, on the reverse strand, counting down.
GGAAAGTCCTGCAAGGGCTGCCAGCGGATGCGTCACGACATAGGTCGGGATGGCGCGCAGCCAGTGCGAGTGCGGCGCTTTGTCCTCGAAGGCGGCGCGGAATTCCGGCTTGCGCAGCGCCGGCAAGATCTTCTGCGAGATGCCGCCGGAGAGATAGACGCCGCCCTTGGCCATGAAGAGCATGGCGACGTCGCCGGCGAGCCGACCGAGATAGGTCGCAAACAGCGAGATCGTCTCCTCGGCCACCTTGTCTGTGCCGGCGAGCGCGTGGGACGTGACGTCGGCCGGATCGCTGTACTTCACGTCCAGCCCGTCGGCAGTGCAGATCGCACGGTAGAGATGGATGATACCGCGGCCGCAGAGGATCTGTTCGGCGGAAACGCGGCCCTCGATCGTCTCGATATAGGGGAAAATCTGCAGGTCGCGTTCGGAGCGCGGTCCGAGATCGACATGGCCGCCTTCGCCGGGAACCGGAATCCACGAACCGCGCGCACGGACGAGGCCGCCGACGCCAAGGCCGGTGCCCGGTCCGAGAACAGCACGCGAAGCCATCAAGTCGCCCGAGGCGGGGCCGATCTGCTCGCGGTCATTGGAGCCAAGTGCAGAAATCGCCAGTGCCTGCGCCTCGAAATCGTTGACGACGAGAACGTCCTCGATGCTGAGGCCGGAAATCATCGTATGCGGGCGAACGACCCAGTCGCAGTTCGTCAGCGGGATCTCATCGCCGTTGATCGGGCCTGCAACGGCAAGGATGGCCGAACGCGGGCGTAGGGCCGTCTTGGCGAAAACGCCTGCCTTGATGGCATCGTCGATCGTCTCGAAATCGGCCGTCCGGACATTCGGAAAATTCACTGCCTCGGCTGTGGCGTCGGCGAGAATGGAGAAGCGCGCATTCGTGCCGCCGATATCGCCGATCAGGATCGGGAAGGGCATATGGGCATCGCTGGCATCAAGCATGGATTGGGCCTCGTCCGTTCAAGCTTTCAGGGTCGGGATGAGTTTGTCCGCGGTCGCTTCGTTGAGCGCCATCGGGATATCGTAGACGATCGCGAGCCGCATCAGCGCCTTGACGTCGACATCGTGCGGCATCGGGGTCAGCGGGTCGACGAAGAAGATCAGGGCGCCGATTTCACCCGTCGAGATCAGCGCGCCGATCTGCTGGTCGCCGCCGAGAGGGCCGCTTTTCAGACGGGTGACATCGAGGTCAGGGACGGCGTCGAGAACCCGGCCGCCCGTCGTGCCGGTCGCGACGATCTTCCATTTGGCGAGAAGGTCGCGGTTGCGGCGGGCAAATTCCGCCATGTCGTCTTTCTTCTGGTCATGAGCAATCAATGCAAGGCACTTGCCGCCGGCCATGAGAAAGGACCTCCATCCCGGGTTTCAATCGATTTGGCCGCTTCTATACCAAGCCGGCGATTTGAAACACAAGCCTCACGGTAATCATTGCATCGGCTTGTCGTCAGGAACCGGGCCGATGGCGGGAAGGCCCTGGTCGGAAACGGCGGGAGCCGCTGCCGGTACCGCCGTCAGAGCGCTCGCTGCCGAGCCGCCGCCATAGGTTGCTTCGGCAACCGAAGAGACGGACGGGGCGGCCAAAATGGCAGCGCAGGCTTTTGGCAGATCCGAGACCATGCCCTCGCGCGGCGGCTTCGGCGGCGGCGCATTCGGCTTCGGCGGTGCGGGCTTCGCCCAAGGTTCCTTGGTGAACCACCACGCCAGCGATTTGTCGCAGCCGTCACCGGCGGCAACGGGCGCCTGCGGCTTGCAGGCAGTGGCGCCCGGCGGGCACTTGATGCGGATGTGAAAATGCGAGTCGTGGCCATATTCCGGACGAAGCTTGCCGAGATTGGTGCGGTCGCCGGTCCAGGTGTCGCACATCTTCTTCTTGATCGCCGGATTGACGAAGATGCGCTCGACCTGCGGATAGCTTGCGGCAAGCATCAGAAGTTCGGCGCGCGATTGCGTCCAGATCTTCGGGTCGACGGTCAGGAATTTGCCCTTCTGCAGCATGGTCGTGAAAGTCAGGGCTTCCCGTTGCTCGGCATCCATCCGCTGGGATGGCATTGGGGTGAACCAAATATCGGCATCCAGGCCGACCTGATGCGAGGCGTGACCATTGAACATCGGACCACCGCGCGGCTGCGCGATATCGCCGACCAGCAGTCCCGGCCAGCCGATCTGTTGCCGCGCGTCGCGCGAAAAGCGCTCGAGCAGCGAGATCATTGCCGGATTACCCCAGCGGCGATTGCGCGAAAGCCGCATCGCCTGCCAGGTCGGCCCGTCGGCGGGAAGCGCCACGGCGCCCGACATGCAGCCCTTGGCATAGAAGCCGATCGGCTGTGCGGGCCCCTCTGACGGAAGCGATACCGAGCCGAAGATCGCCTTGGCGCTTCCCGGGCTCGGCTGCTTCTGCTGCGCGCCCGCATCGGCCGAGACGAGGCCGACGCCCAGCGCACCCGCCAAGGCGAGTTTGCCGAAAATCTTGGAAGAAGCGAGGCGGAGCGTCATGCGAATTCCCGAAATTGCCAGTGATTTGCGGTGGAATTTACCGTGAAAAGCAATTCGGGTGAATCGATGTTTTCATGGTGCTCGCGCCTAGGTGCTTTCGCCTCCGCTCAGAGATTGGCGAGGATATCGGCAGTCTTTCTGACCCGCGACAGCCGCGGCAGGATCTTCTCGCACGAAAATCCGTGCATCTCCGCCGTGAAGCTCGTCATCGCGTCTTCGGCGGCAATGACCACGTAGTTATGCGCATAGGCATCGCGAATGGTCGACTCGACGCCGAAATTGGTCGCGATCCCGGCGAGGATGACGGTCTTGATACCGCGGCGGCGAAGCTGAAGGTCTAGATCGGTGCCGTAGAAGGCGCTCCACTGGCGCTTGACGACATGGGCATCGACGGTCAGTACCGCGATCTCCGGCGGCGCCTCAAGCGCGGCGGCGGGCAATCCGCCCTTCGGGAAGCTCGCCGGTTCGTCGGCTGGATGGTTGACGGCGTCAGCGTAGTCCGCAGAGAAACCGACGGTCACCAGAATGACCGTTCCGCCCTGTGATTTCAGCTGCCTGGCAATCGCTGCCGTGTTTTCAATGACCTGCTGAGCGCTATGAGGCGCAACCGGCCGGCTGGTGATAAAGGCCTGCAGGTCGATAGAGATAAGCGCGGTGGTCTTGGGATCGTAAAGGGACATGAGGGGGCTCCGAACGACTAGTCAAAATTTCGCGAGAACGGCAAAAACCAAACTCTCTCCTGTTTTTCGCCGCCATTTTCCTTATTCTCGGTGCAACTGAAATGACAGGGGTTGGCGAATGGCGTTTGTGTGGTCGAAGAAGAGTCTGGTTGTTGCTTTCATGGCGCTGAGCGCGCTGACCTTGCCCGTCAAGGCTCAAGAGCAGACCTTCCAGATCGGCACGTCGTCCATCGGTGAACTCAAATACAAGCCCGGCTTCAAGCGCTTCGACTACGTCAATCCGGATGCGCCGAAGGGCGGCACGCTCAATCTGTCGACGACGGGGACTTTCGATACGTTCAATCCCCTGCTTTCGAAGGGTGAGCTGGCGGATGGCTCGCCGCTGGTATTCGAAACCCTGACCAAGTCCGCCGACGACGAGTTGCTGGCCAGTTACGGCCTCTTGGCAGAAGGTGTTTCCTATCCTGCCGATTTCTCCAGCGCGACCTTCAGGCTGCGGGCCGAAGCAAAGTGGGCCGATGGCCAGCCTGTCACGCCAGAAGACGTCATCTTCAGCCTCGACAAGGCAAAGGAGCTCAATCCGCTTCTGTCGAACTACTATAAGCATGTCGCGAAAGCCGAGAAGACCGGCGACCGCGACGTTACCTTTACCTTCGATGAGAAGGGCAACAAGGAACTCCCGAACATCCTCGGCCAGCTGACGATCCTGCCAAAACACTGGTGGGAGGGCATGGGCGCCGACGGCAAACCCCGTGATATCGGCAAGACGACGCTTGAGGCGCCGATGGGCTCTGGCCCTTACAAGATTGCCGCCTTCACTGCCGGTTCCACAGTGCGCTATGAATTGCGCGACGACTATTGGGGCAAGGACCTCAACGTCAATGTCGGCCAGAACAACTTCCGCAACATCACCTACACTTTCTTCGGCGACCGCGATGTCGAGTTCGAAGCCTTCCGTGCCGGCAATGTCGACTACCGCCAGGAAAACCAGGCGAGCCGCTGGGCGACCGCCTATGATTTTCCCGCCGTCAAGGATGGCCGCGTGATCCGCGAGGAGGTCCCGAACGCTCTTCGTTCGGTCGGCATCATGCAGGCGCTGACGCCCAATACCAGGCGCGACCAGTTCAAGGATCCGCGTGTTCGCGAAGCGCTCAACTACGCCTTCGACTTCGAGGACCTGAACAAGAACCTCGCCTACAACGCCTTCAAGCGGATCGACAGCTACTTCTGGGGTACCGAGCTTGCCGCGTCGGGCCTGCCGCAGGGGCGTGAACTCGAAATTCTGCAGGGCATGAAGGATCAGGTGCCGCCGGAAGTCTTCACGACGCCGTACACCAACCCTGTTGCCGGTGATCCGCAGAAGCTGCGTGACAACCTCAAGACCGCGATTGGCCTTTTCAAGGAGGCGGGGTACGAGTTGAAGGGCAACCGGATGGTCAACAGCAAGACTGGCCAGCCCATGAGCTTCGAGATCCTGCTCTCCAATTCGTCTTTCGAGCGCTCGGTCATGCCATTTGCCAACAATCTCAAGAAGATCGGCATCGAAGCCCGGCTGCGCACCGTCGACGCATCCCAATACACCAATCGCGTCCGCAGCTTTGACTACGACATGATCTGGTCGATCTGGGGCGAGACCATGAACCCCGGCAACGAGCAGATGGACTATTGGGGTTCCCAGGCTGCCACTCAGCAGGGATCGCGAAACTACGCCGGCATCTCAAATCCCGCTATCGACGCCCTGATCAAGATGATCATCTTTGCCCCCAATCGCGATGAACAGGTTGCGGCGATCAAGGCAATGGACCGTGTGCTGCTGGCCAACCACTATGTCGTGCCACTGTTCTACAGCAACAACTCGCGTCTGGCCCATTGGGACAGGATGGCCCATCCCGCTGAACTGCCCGAATATTCCATCGGCTTCCCCGAAGTCTGGTGGTCGAAGGACGCGAAATAGCGGACTTGCATTGGCAGGGCCGCTGGGGTCCAAATGGTCCATTCGAATCACCATGAAGAAGCCGGGCTAACCGGCGAAAGGCTTATGGATTGACGACTTCTGACAGGATGCGCATCCCGGCGAAATTCAAGACCTGGAAGGCCGCGCGCTGATGGGAGCCTATATCCTTCGCCGCCTGCTTCTGATGATACCGACGATCGTCGGCATCATGGCGATTTCCTTCACCGTCATCCAGTTTGCGCCCGGCGGCCCGGTCGAGCAGGTGATCGCCCAGCTGACCGGCCAGGCCGACAGCGCCGACCAGCGCCTTTCCGGCGGTGGCGGCGATCTGCTGGGGCAGGGCGGTGATGAAGGCTCGAAATATCGCGGCGCCCAGGGCCTCGATCCTGAATTGATCGCCAAGCTTGAAAAACAGTTCGGCTTCGACAAGCCGCCGCTCACTCGCTTCGGCGAGATGATGTGGAACTACATCCGCTTCGATTTTGGCGAGAGCTTCTTCCGCAACACCTCGGTTCTCGACCTGATCAAGGACAAGCTGCCGGTCTCGATCTCGCTCGGCGTCTGGATCATGATCTTTTCCTACGTGATCTCGATCCCGCTCGGCATCCGCAAGGCGGTCAAGGACGGCTCGACCTTCGATGTCTGGACGTCGGGTGTGATCATCGTCGGCTATGCAGTTCCGAGCTTCCTGTTCGGCATCCTGCTGATCGTTCTCTTCGCCGGCGGCTCCTTCTATGACTGGTTCCCGCTGCGCGGCCTGGTCTCGGATAATTTCGACCAGCTCGCCTGGTGGCAGAAGCCGCTCGACTACTTCTGGCATCTGACGCTGCCGCTGATCTCGCTCTCGCTCGCCGCCTTTGCCACGACGACGCTGCTGACGAAGAATTCCTTCATCGAAGAGATCAAGAAGCAGTATGTCACGACGGCGCGTGCCAAGGGCCTGAATGAGCGCCAGGTGCTCTACGGTCACGTCTTCCGCAACGCCATGCTGATCATCATTGCCGGCTTCCCCGGCGCCTTCATCTCGGCCTTCTTCACGGGTTCGCTGCTGATCGAGAACATCTTCTCGCTCGATGGCCTTGGCCGCCTCGGCTATCTCTCGGTCGTCAATCGCGATTACCCGATCGTCTTTGCGACGCTCTACATTTTCTCGCTGCTCGGCCTCTTCGTCAGCCTGATCTCGGACCTGATCTACACCTGGATCGATCCCCGCATCGACTTCGAGCGGAGGGACGTCTGATGGATACCGCTGCAAACCCCGCGACGGCGACGCCCGTCAAGCCGCCGCGCAAGGGCCTGCTGTCCCCGACGAACGTCCGCCGCTGGCGGAATTTCAAGGCGAACCGGCGCGGTTACTGGTCGTTCTGGCTGTTCATGATCCTCTTCGTGCTGACCCTGTTTGCCGAACTGATCGCCAACGACAAGCCGATCATCGCATCCTACAAGGGCGAGATCCTCTTCCCCGTTGTCGTCGATTATCCGGAAGAGAAATTCGGCGGCTTCCTGGCGGAGACGGACTATCGCTCTGATGTCATCGCCGACGAAATCAATGCAAATGGCTGGATGATCTGGCCGCCGATCCATTATTCCTACCGGTCGGTCAATTCCAACATTCCGCGCTCGGCGCCGACGCCGCCCTTCTGGCTGATGAGCGCCGAGGAGCGCTGCTCCGGCTATCCGCAGGGCGTCAACGATCCGAATTGCAACTACGGCAATCTGAACTGGCTCGGCACCGATGATCAGGCCCGTGATGTGCTGGCCCGCGTCATCTATGGCTTCCGTATCTCGGTGCTCTTCGGCCTGGCGCTGACGATCTGCTCGGCGATCGTCGGGGTCACGGCGGGCGCGGTGCAGGGCTATTTCGGCGGCTGGACCGATCTGCTGCTGCAGCGCTTCATCGAGATCTGGTCGTCGATGCCGGTTCTCTACATCCTGCTGATCATCGCGGCGATCCTGCCGCCGGGCTTCTTCGTGCTGCTCGGAATCATGCTCTTGTTCTCCTGGGTCGGCTTCGTCGGTGTGGTGCGCGCCGAATTCCTGCGCGCCAGGAATTTCGAATATGTCCGCGCCGCCCGTGCGCTCGGCGTCAACAACCGCACCATCATGTGGCGCCATCTGCTGCCGAACGCCATGGTCGCGACGCTGACCTTCCTGCCCTTCATTCTCTCGGGCTCGATCACCACGCTGACCTCGCTGGACTTCCTCGGCTTCGGTATGCCGCCAGGCTCGCCGTCGCTGGGTGAGATGATCGCGCAGGGCAAATCCAATCTGCAGGCGCCGTGGCTCGGGCTGACCGCCTTCTTCGCCATGTCGATCATGCTGTCGCTGTTGATCTTCATCGGCGAGGCGGTGCGCGACGCCTTCGATCCAAGAAAGACCTTCCAATGAGTGAGAGCTCCGAAACCCTCCTCTCGGTCAAGGATTTGTCCGTCGCCTTTCATCAGGGCGGCGAAACATCGCTGGCTGTGGATCGCATTTCCTTCGATATCCGCAAGGGCGAAGTCGTGGCGCTTGTCGGCGAGTCCGGCTCCGGCAAATCGGTCTCGGCCAACTCCATCCTGCGGCTGCTTCCCTATCCCTCGGCGAGCCACCCGACAGGTCAGATCCTCTTCAAGGGCAAAGACCTGCTGAGGGCATCGGACAAGGAGCTGCGCCAGGTGCGCGGCAACGACATCACGATGATCTTCCAGGAGCCGATGACCTCGCTCAATCCGCTCCACTCGATCGAGAAGCAGATTGCCGAAATCCTCGATCTCCATCAGGGCGTAACCGGTGCCGCCGCGCGAAAGCGCGTGCTCGAGCTCCTCAATCAGGTCGGCATCCGCGAGCCGGAGAAGCGGCTGAAGGCCTATCCGCACGAGCTCTCCGGCGGCCAGCGTCAGCGCGTGATGATCGCCATGGCGCTCGCCAACCGCCCGGAACTGCTGATCGCCGACGAGCCGACGACGGCGCTCGATGTCACCGTCCAGGCGCAGATCCTCGAGCTTCTGCGCCAGCTGAAAGGCGAGCATGGCATGTCCATGCTCTTCATCACCCACGATCTCGGCATCGTCCGAAAGTTCGCCGACCGCGTCTGTGTCATGACCAAGGGCAAGATCGTCGAGACCGGCACGGTCGAGGAAGTCTTCACCCGCCCGCAGCACGATTATACCCGGCACCTGCTGGCTTCCGAGCCTCGCGGAGAGCCGCCGCTCGCCGATCCCTCGAAGCCTGTCGTCATCGAAGGCAACGATGTCCGCGTCTGGTTCCCGATCAAGGCCGGGCTGATGCGCCAGGTCGTCGATCACGTAAAGGCGGTCGATGGCATCGATCTGTCGCTGCGCGCCGGCCAGACGCTCGGCGTCGTCGGCGAATCCGGCTCCGGCAAGACGACACTCGGACTGGCGCTGACGCGACTGATCTCGTCGAAGGGCCGCATCAGCTTTGTCGGCAAGGATATAGCGAGCTATTCGTTCACCCAGATGCGGCCGCTGCGCAACCAGCTGCAGGTGGTCTTCCAGGATCCCTATGGATCGCTCAGCCCGCGCATGTCGGTCGGCGACATCATTGCCGAGGGGCTGAAGGTGCATGAGCGCGCGTTGTCGCACGAAGAGCGCGACCAGCGCGTCTGCTGGGCGCTGGAGGAAGTCGGCCTCGATCCGCTGACCCGCTGGCGCTATCCGCATGAATTTTCCGGCGGCCAGCGGCAGCGCATCGCGATCGCCCGCGCCATGGTACTGAAGCCACGCTTCGTCATGCTCGACGAACCGACCTCGGCCCTCGACATGAGCGTCCAGGCGCAGGTCGTGGATCTCCTGCGCGATCTGCAGAAGAAGCATGATCTCGCCTATCTCTTCATCAGCCATGACCTGAAGGTCGTCAAAGCGCTCGCCAACGATGTCATCGTCATGCGCTTCGGCAAGGTGGTAGAGCAGGGGCCGTCGGCCGAGATCTTCAGCGCGCCGAAGGACGATTACACCAAGGCGCTGATGGCCGCCGCGTTCAACATCGAGGCAGTGCCGACGCCTGCCGTCCAGCAGTAAAGAAGACCATGTCTGCAAGACCGCCCGTTCTCGTCGATCTCAAGTTCAATCCTGAGGGTATCGCCCGCATCCTGAAAACCGCCTTTGCGGATCGCGGCAGCATCAATCTCGCCGATCCCGAGACCAAGGGCAGGGATCTCAGCGCCTGCGAATACGCGCTGCTCTGGAAGCCGGATGCCGATCTTTTCGACCGCGCACCGAACCTCAAGATCATCTTTTCAGGCGGCGCCGGCGTCGACAGCATCATGACGCTGCCGGGCCTGCCCGATGTGCCGATCGTCCGCTTCGTCGACCGCAGCCTGACAGTGCGGATGAGCGAATGGGTGGTCATGCAGTGCCTGATGCACCTGCGCGATCAGCGCGGCCACGACCGGCACCAGCGCGATCGCATCTGGGGCAAGATGGCGCCTCCGGAAGCGGCTGAAATCACCGTCGGCGTCATGGGCCTCGGCGTGCTCGGCCAGGATGCCGTGCGCAAGCTCCAGGTCATGGGTTTCAACGTCATCGGCTGGTCGCGCACGAAGAAGGAACTCGAAGGCGTCGAAACCTTCGATGCCGCAGGCCTCGATCTCTTCCTGTCGAAGACCGATATCCTCGTTGGCCTGTTGCCGCTGACGCCGGAGACGACCGGCTTCTACAATGCCAGCCTGTTCGGCAAGCTCCGCCAGGGCGGTGCCCTCGGCAAGCCCGTCTTCATCAATGCTGGGCGCGGCAAGAGCCAGGTTCAGGCCGATATCGTTTCGGCGATCGAAGGCGGCATCCTCGGCGGTGCCTCGCTCGATGTCTTCGAAGTGGAGCCGCTGCCCGCCGACGATCCGCTCTGGGGTCTCGACAGCGTCTTCATCACGCCCCACGACGCGGCGATCTCCGAGGAAAATGCGCTCTTCCGCCATGTCGAGCAGCAGATCGCCCGCTTCGAGCGCGGCGAGCCCCTGCAGTTCCTGGTCGATCGCACCGCCGGTTACTGACCGGCCGGGAACCTTCGCAGCCTCTTTTCGTTGTTCTTCCGTAGGCTCTGCAGCAGACCGCATCGCGGCTGCCCAGAAATCGGAAGGAGACAGGCATGGCGCATCAGATGGAAACCCGCTGGGAAAAATCCGATGGCAAGCTTCATGAAGAAGAGCAGATTTCTCCGGTCAAGGCCAAGCAGGGCCGTACCGGCAAGCGTATTCTGACGGTTCTGATCGTCGCCCTCGTGCTCGCCTTCATTGTCTGGATCCCGGTGGAGATCTGGGGCAAGCGTGAGGCCAGCGAGGTTGCGCCGCAGCAGCCCGGCCAGGAATTGCAGTCTGAGCAGCCGGCGCCACCGGCAGCCCCGTCGCTGCAGAATGGCAATGGCGTACCGACCGAAACGCCGAACAATTCGGCTCCCGCTGGCAACGCCCAGCCTGCGACCCCGGCGACACCGGCAGCGCCCTATGCGCAGTAATGGGGTATTGGGTCTAGGCGATCGTCAAAGGCCCTGCCGCTTCCCGCGGCAGGGCTTTGTATTTGCGCTGGACTTTACCGTATGATTTTTCGATAAGAAGACGCACAGGACCGGCCGTCATGTGCCGCGCACCCGGCCGGTATGCATGGGGTGGAGCATGGCCAAGACCGATATCGCAAGACGCGTTTACAATCACGCCTGGAAGCTGGACCCGATCGTCCGCAGCCTGATCGATACGGACTTCTACAAGCTTCTGATGCTGCAGATGATCTGGAAGCTCTATCCCGACGTCAACGCAACCTTCACGCTGATCAACCGCACGAAGCGGGTATTCCTCGCCGAAGAGATCGACGAGGGCGAGTTGCGCGAACAACTGGATCACGCGCGCACGCTGCGTCTTTCCAAGAAGGAGATGATCTGGCTCGCCGGTAACAGCTTCTATGGCCGCGCCCAGATTTTCGAGCCTGAATTCCTCGCCTGGTTCTCGCATTTCCAGCTGCCGGAATACGAGCTCTCCAAGAAGGATGGCCAGTACGTTCTGGATTTCCACGGCTCCTGGAAGGAGACGACGATGTGGGAAATCCCGGCGTTGGCGATCATCAACGAACTGCGCTCGCGCTCGGCGATGAAGGCGCTCGGTCCCTTCACGCTCGATGTTCTCTATGCCCGTGCCAAGGCCAGGATGTGGACCAAGGTCGAGCGATTGAAGGAACTCCCGGGTCTCAGGATTTCCGATTTCGGCACGCGCCGTCGTCACAGCTTCCTGTGGCAGCGCTGGTGCGTCGAGGCGCTGAAGGAAGGCATCGGCCCGGCCTTTACCGGTACCAGCAATGTTCTGCTCGCCATGGACTCCGATCTGGAAGCCGTCGGCACCAATGCCCACGAACTGCCGATGGTCGCAGCCGCGCTCGCGCAGACGGACGACGACCTTGCCAAGGCGCCCTACAAGGTGCTGCGCGACTGGAACCGCCTCTATGGCGGCAACCTGCTGATCGTCCTGCCGGATGCTTTCGGCACCACGGCCTTCCTGCGCGACGCGCCGGAATGGGTTGCCGACTGGACCGGCTTCCGTCCGGACAGCGCGCCGCCGGTCGAGGGCGGTGAGAAGATCATCGAGTGGTGGAAGAAGATGGGCCGCGATCCGCGCCAGAAGCTTCTGATCTTCTCGGATGGTCTGGATGTCGACGCGATCATCGACACCTACAAGCATTTCGAGGGACGGGTCCGCATGAGCTTCGGCTGGGGAACCAACTTGACGAATGATTTCGCCGGTTGCGCACCGACCGAAATCTCCGGGCTGAACCCGATCTCCGTCGTCTGCAAGGTCAGCGACGCCAATGGCCGCCCTGCAGTCAAGCTCTCAGACAATCCGCAAAAGGCTACGGGTGAGCCGGCCGAGGTCGAGCGCTATCTGAAATTCTTCGGCGCGGAAGATCGCGTCGATCAGGAAGTGTTCGTCTGATGTGATCAGGCGTGCGGCTTGCGCTTGTCTTCTTCCTCTTCGCGGATCGCATCCTGGTGATACCAGCTGTCGAAAGCCGCATCGCAGATGTTGGGATCGATCGCGAGCGGATCCTTCGCGCCAAAGCGCTCGCCGGGACGGCGGAACTTGACGGGGAACTGGTAGATCTTTGCGGATTCGCCTTGAAAACTTGTCGGCATCCTATCGCCTTCCATTATCTATGCGTACCGGTCATCCGGGCAGTGATAATAACAGATTGCCCATGATTTGCACAAATGGCTCAAAATATAGGCAATTATTGTGGGCTTCGTAAGCAGTTGATAAAATGTGTGAAAACTTCTGTGGCTCCTGCATCTTTTTCAGGCGTTTGGGCCTTTGAAAGAAAAACGCAGCCATCGCCCGCCAGTTCCCGCCTAACCCCCGCTTTCATTGAAAGTTAACGTCCGGTCTCGCCTGCGCCCTGCCTGCGCGTTTTGACGCACCCTGAAGGGCGGATTTCGAACTGGCACGCTACGTGCTTGTTAGTGTGCATCCGCTGGTGAAACGCACCCTCAGGATTTGTGACACGCACACGTTTGAGAGACTGGCCAATGACAAAGTATAAGCTCGAGTACATCTGGCTCGATGGGTACACTCCTGTACCGAACCTGCGCGGCAAGACGCAGATCAAGGAATTCGACGCGTTTCCGACGCTCGAGCAGCTCCCGCTCTGGGGCTTCGATGGTTCGTCCACGATGCAGGCCGAAGGCCGCAGCTCTGATTGCGTCCTGAAGCCGGTCGCAGTTTATCCGGATCCGGCTCGCACGAACGGCGTTCTCGTCATGTGCGAAGTCATGATGCCTGATGGCGTTACCCCGCATGCGTCCAACAGCCGTGCGACCATCCTCGACGACGAAGATGCATGGTTCGGCTTCGAGCAGGAATACTTCTTCTACGAAAGCGGCCGTCCGCTCGGCTTCCCGGAGCAGGGCTACCCGGCTCCGCAGGGTCCGTATTACTGCGGCGTCGGCTCGTCCAACGTTGGCCCGGTTGCCCGCGAAATCGTCGAAGAGCATCTCGACCAGTGCCTCGCTGCCGGCATCAACCACGAAGGCATCAATGCCGAAGTGGCCAAGGGTCAGTGGGAATTCCAGATTTTCGGCAAGGGCTCCAAGAAGGCCGCCGACCAGATCTGGATGGCACGCTACCTGCTGCAGCGCCTGACTGAAAAGTACGGCATCGACATCGAATATCACTGCAAGCCGCTCGGCGACACCGACTGGAACGGTTCGGGCATGCACTGCAACTTCTCGACCAAGTACATGCGCGAAGTTGGCGGCAAGGCATACTTCGAAGCCCTGATGGCGCAGTTCGAAAAGAACCTCGACGCTCACATCGCCGTCTACGGTCCTGATAACGACAAGCGCCTCACCGGCAAGCACGAAACGGCTCCGTGGAACAAGTTCTCCTACGGCGTTGCTGACCGTGGTGCTTCGATCCGCGTTCCGCACTCCTTCGTCAAGAACGACTACAAGGGCTACCTGGAAGATCGCCGCCCGAACTCTCAGGGCGACCCCTACCAGATCGCTTCCCAGGTTCTGAAGACGATCTCGGAAGTTCCGCTTTCGGGTTCGGCTTCGGCTGCTGCCTGAGGCTAAAAGGGTTTTCCTCCCAGGGGCGCCGGCTGCTTGCAGCCGGCGTTTTCTTTTTGATGCACCGGATTCCTTCGGCTGCGCGACGCAGCTATAATTGCGTCCATGGCTCAAAGAGCAGGCAGCGCCGATCTTCCCCTGCATGGCGGCAGGGTTCCCAAATGGCTGGGCGACCGGATGACGAAGCTTGGTGCACTCGTCACCGAAGCGATCGTGCATCACTACGGCCGCGACGAATTTCTGCGCCGTCTCGCACACCCTTTCTGGTTCCAGTCCTTCGGCGCCGTCATGGGCATGGACTGGCATTCCTCGGGCATCACCACCAGTGTTCTCGGCGCGCTGAAGCGCGGGCTGACGCCGCTCTCGGGCGAGCTCGGCCTGCATGTCTGCGGCGGCCGCGGCGCTCAGTCGCGGCGCACCCCGGACGACCTGGCCGCGATCGGCAACCGCGTTGGCATCGACGGCATTGCGCTGGCGCAGGCAAGCCGCCTCGTCGCCAAGGTTGATAGTGCCGCCCTCCAGGATGGCTTCGACCTCTATCTCCACGGCTTCGTCGTCACCGACGACGGCAAATGGGTGGTGGTTCAGCAAGGCATGAACGGCGACAACAGGCAGGCCCGCCGCTATCACTGGCTGTCCGAGGGCCTGGAAAGCTTCGTCAATTCGCCGCATGCCGCGATTGAAGGCCGCACGCAGGGCAACATCGTCAACCTCGCCGACAGGCGTGCCGAGCGCTCCCGCGCCGGACAGCTCGATCTCCTCGCGACGCTCGGCCCCGACCGCATCGTCCGCGAAGCCGCAGCACTGGCGCTTGACACGAGAAAGCCTGCGCCGCTGCCCGACCAGATGCTCCTGCCGCACCTGATCATGCCCGCCCATCACGATGTCCGCGAAAAGGACGTCAACATGAAGCGTCTGCACGGCAATCTGGCGGCCGCGGCGGATCGTGGCCCTGAAGATTTCGAGCAGCTTCTCCTCGTCCCCGGTGTCGGCGCCCGCACCGTCCAGGCGCTCGCCATGGTCGCCGAAGTCGTCCACGGCGCGCCCTACCGCTTCTCCGACCCCGCCCGCTTCTCGATCGCCCACGGCGGCAAGGACCGCCATCCATTCCCCGTGCCGCTGAAGGTTTACGACGAAACCATCAAGGTGATGAAATCGGCGGTCCAGAAGGGCCGCCTCGGCCGCGAGGAAGAGCTTGAGGCCCTCAAGCGCCTCGACGACCAGTCCCGCCAGCTGGAGCGCTATGTCACAGGCCCCGATCTCAAGGAGATCGTTGCCGGCGAATTCAGAAATTCGCCGGAATGGGGCGGTCGCAGCGTGTTCGGCTGGGAAGGGGAGGAGCGGTAGCTATTCCGTGCCGAGCCTGCCGAACTGCCCCGGCTTGCGCTTGGCAGGTACAGGTGCTCTGGCTCCCATCGGGTAGCGATCGGAAGGGCGCGGGCCGTCACCCGGAATAAACGCCAGAACCAGGAGCACGGCGTAGAAGAATATCGCGATCCCTTGGATCGCAATGTCGGGAAGCGGGATCGCCACGAATTTCGGGATGAAGACGGGCGCAAGCGGCACCAGCATCACATATTGCGGCCAGCCGATGTGCCGAATCCTGCTCGATACCATGTAAAGAAGACCGATGACGGTTACGGCCGTCATCGCGATCACCGAAATGAAGTGAAGCGTTTCGAACATCGACCGGCGTGCCGCAAGGTCCGCCGCTCGGCGATCGACCGAGGCGCCGCCGCCCAGAATCATGCTCATCGCGCCGGCAGCCGTAGCGGCTCGCAGTTTCTCCATGTCCTCCGTCGTCGGCTTGCGGCCGGAAGCAACGAGGTCGTTCAGAGCTTTCTCCTGCCCTGGAAACATCAGCGGCATGTTCTTGCCGTTGCCGGCCGGTCGTTTCGCACCAACCGCAGTATCGCTAACCGGCCGAGGCGCCATGAGCTCGCGTGCGGCTTGGTCATGCTGAGCCATGATGAAGCGCTCGATCGGGTCTTTGGCGAAATCGAAGCAGAACATGAGGACCAGCAGGATTGCATAGCCAATCCGTCCCAGCTTGGACTCGCCGAATATAGTCATGAAGTTGAGTTCCCCACCGCAACGCAGGGAATATGCCCTCATTGGTTGAATAAGGTCCTAACGAGTCAGCGTAAGTCCTATAAAATCTGCGGCTCGACAGGCAATCTGTCGTGTGGCGCCGCAACCGCGAGGCATGGCAATGTCGGGAAAAAAGAAAAATGGCGGACAAGGTGGGATTCGAACCCACGGTACGCTTTCACGTACACACGCGTTCCAGGCGTGCGCCTTAAACCACTCGGCCACCTGTCCTGCTTTTTTGATTGGCGTCAGTGGACGCAAATCGTTGGAACGGCGCGATATATACCGATGAATTTTCGAGGATCAACCTAAATCTAACAGATTTTTGACTTCTTCGGATAAAACTCCGCCCGCGTCATGCATTGCGCTTTCCAGGACACGGACTTATCGTGGCCCTGAGGGCGGAAAATGGCGTGGCTGGCCGGGGTTTTCGGCATCGGGTGCGCCGGAGGGTTTTATGCGTTTCTTGTTGCGTTTGAGTAGTCTTGTCGCGCTTGCCGTTGCGGTGATCGCGGGGACGATCGATTCCATCCAGTCCGTTGCGGCCTCCGCCGTGGTGATGACGCCGATGGGCGATGCCTGGCAGGATGTCAGTCCCGCCTCGCTTTTGGCGCTGCAGTCCGCAACCGCTTATTATATCCACCCGCGCTTCTACGCCTTCATCTTCCAGTGGCTGATGCTGCAGCCCGCTTTCGGCGTGTTTCTGGTGCTTGCGCTGCTGCTCTGGATGGTCGGATATAAGAAGCCCCCGGTTGCAGGCCGCTTCACGGCCTGATCACCGAAAAAGCAGTTTCGTAGCGGCTTTTGCGCAGAAATCAGCCTGATTGAACTGATTTTCGGCATCCCCGGCAAATTTTTACCACCCGAAAAATTTCTCGTGAAATTTTCATTCAGCCATGCAAGGATGCGCGAAGCCAGGCCTCCGGGGGGAGGCCGGTGGTTCCGCAGACATGCCTCGCAGAAGGCTTGCGGGAGGACCCCTAACAAATAGCAACAACAGGGCTGCAACTCATGAAAAAAACCCTCCTTTCTCTCCTGGCCGTGGCCGCGATGTCCACGACGGCGCTCGCCGCTGACATCAAGCCGGCTCTCGTTTACGGCACCGGCGGAAAGTTCGATAAGTCCTTCAACGAAGCTGCCTACAATGGCGCTGAGAAGTTCAAGAAGGAAACCGGTATCGCTTATCGCGATTTCGAGCCGACCGGCGATACGCAGGGCGAGCAGGCGATCCGCAACTTCGCAAGCCGCGGCTTCAACCCGGTTGTCGCCGTCTCCTTCGCCTGGACCTCGGCGGTCGAAAAGGTTGCTGCTGAATTCCCGGACACCAAGTTCATCATCGTTGACGCCGTCGTCGACAAGCCGAATGTCCGTTCGGTCGTCTACAAGGAAGAAGAAGGCTCCTTCCTCGTTGGCGTTCTCGCCGGCATGGCCTCGAAGACCGGCAAGGTCGGCTTCGTTGGCGGCATGGACATTCCGCTGATCCGCAAGTTCGAATGCGGCTACGAGCAGGGCGCTCGCTCGGTCAAGGCCGACGTTGAAGTGTTCCAGAACATGACCGGCACGACCGGCGCTGCCTGGAACGACCCGGTTCGCGGCGGTGAGCTCACCAAGAACCAGATCGATCAGGGCGCTGACGTCGTTTACGCGGCAGCTGGCGCAACCGGTCTCGGCGTTCTCCAGACAGCTGCCGACAACAAGAAGCTGTCGATCGGCGTCGACTCCAACCAGAACTACCTGCATCCGGGCTCGGTCCTGACCTCGATGGTCAAGCGCGTCGACCTCGCCGTCTACAACGCTTATTCCGACACCAAGAACGACAAGTTCACCGGTGGCGTCCAGGCTCTCGGCGTCAAGGAAGACGGCGTTGCCGCTGCGATCGACGAAAACAACAAGTCGCTGATCACGCCGGAAATGCAGGCTGCTGTCGACAAGGCAAAGGCTGACATCATCGCAGGAACCATCAAGGTTCACGACTACACGTCGGACAACGCTTGCCCGAAGTGATCCGCGATTGAGATGGGCGTATGGCGTGTTGATTTCACCGCCATACGCCCTTTTCTTATTTGGAGCCTGCTGTGACAGACACGCCCGCAATCGAACTCGTGGGCATCGATAAGAAATTCGGTGCCGTCCACGCAAACAAGGACATCAACCTTACCGTCGCCAAGGGCTCGATCCATGGCATCATCGGAGAAAACGGTGCCGGTAAGTCGACTTTGATGTCGATCATCTACGGCTTTTATCACGCCGACGCCGGCGAAATCCGCGTCAATGGCACGCCGATCTCGATCCGCGACAGCCAGACGGCGATTGCCGCCGGTATCGGCATGGTGCACCAGCACTTCATGCTGGTCGACAATTTCACGGTGCTTGAGAACATCATGCTCGGCGCCGAAGGCGGCGCGCTGCTCGCCAAGGGCGTGGCTTCTGCTCGCGCCGAGCTGAAGCGCCTGGAAAAGGAATACGGCCTTGAGGTCAATCCTGACGCGCTGATCGAGCAGCTTCCGGTCGGCCTGCAGCAGCGCGTCGAAATCCTGAAGGCCATGTATCGTGGCGCCGAGATTCTCATCCTCGACGAGCCGACGGGCGTTCTGACCCCGGCCGAAGCCGACCACCTGTTCCGCATCCTCAAGGTGCTGCGCGATCAGGGCAAGACCGTTATCCTCATCACCCACAAGCTGCGCGAGATCATGGCGATCACCGATACGGTGTCGGTCATGCGCCGCGGCGAAATGGTGGCGACCCGCAAGACGGCCGAGACGACGGTCGAAGAACTCGCCGAGCTGATGGTCGGCCGCCGCGTTCTGCTGCGCGTCCAGAAGGGCGAATCCAATCCGGGCAAGGTTATCCTGTCGGTCAAGAACCTGACGGTGAAGGACAACCGCGGTGTCACCATGGTCGACAACGTCTCCTTCGATGTCCGGGGCGGCGAGATCGTCGGCATTGCCGGCGTTGCCGGTAACGGCCAGTCGGAACTGCTCGAAGCCATCGCCGGCATTCGCAAGCCGGCATCCGGCGAAATCCTGCTCGACGGCCAGCCAATCGACAAGGCCGATCCCGCGCGCCTGCGCGAACTCGGTCTCGCCCACATTCCCGAGGACCGCCATCACATGGGTCTGGTCCTGAAATTCGAGGAATACGAGAACTCGGTCCTCGGCTATCACCGCAAGCCGGCCTATAGCAAAGGCCCGCTGCTCGATCTCGATGCCATCCGCAAGGACGCCATGGAGAAGATCGAGAAATACGACATCCGCCCGCCGAACCCGCGCCTGAAGACTGCGAACTTCTCCGGCGGCAACCAGCAGAAGATCGTCGTGGCGCGTGAAATCGAGCGTGATCCGTCGGCTCTGATCATCGGTCAGCCGACCCGTGGCGTCGATATCGGCGCCATCGAATTCATTCACCGCCGGATCATCGAGATGCGCGATGCGGGCAAGGCGATCCTGCTCGTCTCCGTCGAACTCGACGAAATCCGTGCCCTTTCCGACCGTATCCTTGTCATGTTTGCCGGCCATGTCGTCGGCGAGAAGACGCCCGATGCCGGTGAACAGACCCTCGGCCTGATGATGGCCGGCATTGCCGCGTGAGGCCTGAATGAGCACTGCTTCCGTACCCCTACCGCGATGGATCAATTACGGCCTCATCCCGTTCCTGAACCTTCTCGTCGCTTTCCTCATCTCCGGCTTCGTCGTCTGGCTGATCGGCGAGAGCCCGCTTGATGCGCTCTCCCTGCTGATCGAAGGCGCTTTCGGCAGCGGCGAAGGCATCGGCTTCACGCTGTTTTACGCCACGAGCTTCATCTTCACCGGCCTCTCGGTCGCCGTCGCCATCCATGCCGGCCTGTTCAATATCGGCTCGGAAGGTCAGGCCTATCTCGGCGGTCTCGGCTGCGCGCTGGTGGCGCTGGCGCTCGACAATTACGTGCCCTGGTATGTGACGATGCCGATCGCCGTCCTCGGCGCCGGTATCTTCGGCGCTGCCTGGGCCTTCGTCCCGGCCTATCTCCAGGCCAAGCGCGGCAGCCACATCGTCATCACCACGATCATGTTCAACTATATCGGCGCGGCGCTGATGGTGTACCTGCTGGTGCATGTGCTGATCGTCCCGGGCAAGATGGCGCCGGAAACGCGCACCTTCCTCGATGGCGGCCAGCTGCCGAAGCTCGGATGGATCATGGAGATATTCGGCGGCAAGCTTGGCGCTGCGCCGTTCAACGTCTCCTTCATCATCGCGCTCGTCGTCGCCTGGCTCGTCTGGCTGCTGATCTGGCGCACCAAGCTCGGCTTTGAAATGCGCACGCTCGGCGTCAGCCCGACGGCTGCCGCCTACGCCGGCATTCCCTATGCCCGCACGGTCATGATCGCCATGCTGCTCTCGGGCGCACTGGCCGGCATGATGGCACTGAACCCGGTCATGGGTGCGTCTGCCCGCCTGCAGGTCGAATTCGTCGGTGGCGCCGGCTTCGTCGGCATCGCCGTCTCGCTGATGGGCCGCAATCATCCGCTCGGCATCATCTTCGCGGCAATCCTCTTCGGCGTTCTCTATCAGGGCGGCGACTGGATTTCCTTCGAGATGCCGAACATCACCCGTGAGATGATCCTGGTCATCCAGGGTCTCGTCATCCTCTTTGCCGGTGCTTTGGAATACATGTTCCGCCCGGCGATGGTTCACATCTATCAGCGGCTAACGGGCAAGTGAGGGCGAGCGATGGATTATTATGACATCTTCATCAGCGTTCTCAGCTCGACGATCCGTCTGTCGATACCGCTGATCTTCACCGCGCTTGCCGGCTTGTTCTCCGAACGTGCAGGCGTCTTCGATATCGGCCTTGAGGGCAAGATGCTGGGCTCGGCCTTTGCCGCCGCCTGCGTCGCCTATGTCACCGATTCCGCCTGGCTCGGCCTCGTTGCCGGCATCCTCTGCTCGGTGGCGCTCAGCCTGGTCCACGGCTTTGCCTCGATCACCAATCGCGGCAACCAGATCATTTCGGGCGTCGCCATCAACTTCTTCATTGCCGGTATCACCATCGTGCTCGGCCAGGCCTGGTTCGGCCAGGGCGGACGCACGCCGCAGCTGGCAGGCGAGGCGCGCTTCTCGCCGATCATCCTGCCGGGCGCCGATGCGATGCGCGAAGTTCCCGTCATCGGTCCGCTCTATGCGAATGTGATTTCAGGCAACAACATCCTGACCTATCTCGCTTTCGTGGCTGTGCCGCTCTCCTGGTGGATCCTCTATCGCACGCGCTTCGGACTTCGCCTGCGTGCCGTCGGCGAAAATCCAGGCGCGGTCGATACCGCAGGCATCTCAGTCACCTGGCTGCGCTACCGCGCCGTCATGTGTGCCGGCATCCTCTGCGGCTTCTCCGGTACCTATCTGGCGATCGCCCAGTCGGCGGCCTTCATCAAGGACATGTCGGCCGGCAAGGGCTATATCGCGCTCGCCGCGCTCGTTTTCGCCAAGTGGAAGCCGGTGCCCGTTATGTTCGCCTGCCTGCTCTTCGGCTTCCTCGATGCGCTGGCAAACTTCATGCAGGGAAAGCAGGTACCGTTGATCGGCGAAGTGCCAGTGCAGATCTTCCAGGCGCTGCCCTACGTCCTCACTTGCGTGCTGCTGGCCGGTTTCATCGGCGTGGCAATCCCGCCGAAGGCCGGCGGCGTGCCCTATACGAAGGAACGTTGATCCATGTCCCACGACCTGTTCGAGGCCGCCCGCGGCGCCATGGCTTTCGCCCACGCGCCCTATTCGAAATTCCCCGTCGGCGCGGCCATCCGCGCCGAGGATGGCAAGGTCTATACCGGCGCCAATATCGAGAACCTCTCCTTCCCGCAGGGCTGGTGCGCCGAACCGACGGCAATCAGCGCCATGATCATGGGCGGCGCCAAGAAGATCGTCGAGATGGCCGTCATTGCCGAGAAGCTGCCGCTCTGCCCGCCCTGCGGCGGCTGCCGCCAGAAGATCTCGGAATTCGCCTCGAAGGACACCAAGATCTATCTCTGTGACGAGGTGGGCGTGAAGAAGACCATGACCATGGAAGAGCTTCTGCCCTTCAGCTTCGAGACCGAACTCGGATGAACGCGGCGATCGACCTGCTCGTCGGAAAGCTCGGCGGGCTCGTGCCGCGCCACGGGATCATTCTCGGTTCCGGCCTCGGCTCGCTCGTCGGCGAGCTGGAGAACCCGGTTCGCGTTGCCTACAAGGATCTGCCCGGCTTTCCGGTGAGCGCCGTATCCGGCCATGCAGGCGAGGTCGTTGCCGGCCGTCTCGGCGGCGTACCCGTCATCATGCTCTCGGGCCGCGTGCACTTCTACGAAAAGGGCGATGCCAATGCCATGCGCCTGCCGATCGAGGTTCTCAAGGGCCTCGGCGTCCAGTCGCTGTTTCTGACCAATTCGGCTGGATCCTTGCGCGAGGAAATGCCGCCGGGTTCGGTGATGCAGATCACCGATCACATAAACTATTCCGGCATCAACCCGCTGATCGGCGAGGAAAGCGATCGCCGCTTCGTGGGCATGACTAATGCCTACGATGCTGAGCTCACGGTCGCGATGCGCAAGGCTGCCGAGAAGCTCGGCATCAAGCTGTCGCACGGGGTCTATATGTGGTTCTCCGGGCCGAGCTTCGAAACACCGGCCGAGATTCGCATGGCCCGCATTCTCGGCGCTGATGCCGTCGGCATGTCGACGGTGCCGGAAGTGATCATTGCCCGAATGTTGGGCCTCAGGGTTGCAGCAGCGTCGGTAATCACCAATTATGGGGCCGGCATGACCGGTGCCGAACTCAGCCACGACGAAACGAAAGACATGGCGCCCGTTGGCGGCGCGCGTCTCGCAGCCATCCTCAAGGAAATGGTCGCGGGTGGAGGAAGCAACAATGACTAATCACACGCACAAGGAGACGGCGGCAGTCGCGCTCTCCCTGCTCGATCTGACGAACCTCAAGGACGACTGCACCGAAGCGCAGATCGATGCGCTCTGCGAACGTGCGCAGACGCCTTTCGGAAACAGCGCCGCAATCTGCATCTGGCCGCGTTTCGTCGCCCGCGCCCGCACCGTTCTCGGCAAGGGCCACAAGGTCAGGATCGCAACCGTCGTCAACTTCCCGTCGGGCGACATGGAAATCGCCGATGTAGCCGCCGAAACCCGCGAAGCGATCGCCGACGGCGCTGACGAGATCGACCTGGTTATTCCCTACCGCAAGTTCCTGGCGGGCAATGAGAAGGCTGTCACCGACATGGTTTCCGCCATCCGCGCCGAATGCGGCAGCGGCACGCTGCTCAAGGTCATCCTCGAAACCGGCGAGATCAAGGATCCCACGCTTATCCGCCGCGCGTCAGAGCTGGCGATCGAAGCCGGTGCGGATTTCATCAAGACCTCCACCGGCAAGGTTTCGGTCAATGCCACCCTCGAGGCCGCCGATATCATGATCCGCGCCATCCGCCAGAGCGGCCGCAAGGTCGGCTTCAAGCCGGCAGGCGGGATCGGTTCGGTCGCCGACGCAGCACTCTATCTCAGCCTCGCCGAAACGATCATGACGCCGGACTGGCCGATGCCCTCGACCTTCCGCTTCGGCGCGTCCGGCCTGCTCGACGATATCCTGGCGGTCCTCAGCGGCACGCAGCCCGCGCCCGCCAAGGCCTCGAGCTACTGAGCATGATCCCGCAGGAGATCATCCGGCGAAAGCGAAACGGCGAGACGCTCTCTTCCGGAGAGATCGAAGCCTTCGTCACGGCGCTGGCAAAGGGGCATCTGTCCGAGGGGCAGATCGGCGCCTTTGCCATGGCCGTCTGGTTCGAGGGGATGACCCGGGCCGAGACGGTGGCGCTGACGCTGGCCATGGCTAACTCCGGCGATATGCTGACGTGGGAAGGCATCGACCGCCCCATTGCCGACAAGCATTCGACCGGCGGCGTTGGCGACAACGTCTCACTGATGCTGGCCCCGATCGCGGCAGCCTGTGGCCTTGCCGTGCCTATGATCTCGGGCCGCGGGCTCGGCCATACCGGTGGCACACTGGACAAGCTGGAATCCATACCAGGCTATCTGATCACCCCGGATGCTGCCCTGTTCCGCAAGGTGGTGAAGGAAGCCGGTTGCGCCATCATCGGCCAGACGGGCACGCTAGCCCCTGCCGATGGCAAGCTCTACGCCGTGCGCGATGTGACCGCGACCGTGGACTCCGTCCCGCTGATCACCGCCTCCATTCTGTCGAAGAAGCTTGCTGCCGGATTGCAGACGCTGATCCTCGACGTGAAGACCGGCAGTGGCGCTTTCTTGACGGATGCCGATGAGGCGAAGACGCTGGCAAGCTCGCTGGTCGAGGTTGCCAATGGTGCAGGCGTCAAGACCTCGGCACTGCTGACCGATATGAACGAGCCGCTGGCGGACGCTGCCGGAAATGCCGTCGAAATCTGGAACTGCCTTGATTTTCTGTCCGGCAAGAAGGCCGGCACACGGCTGGAAGCGATCGTGCTGGCTTTTGCTGCCGAGATGCTTGTCGGCAGCGGCGTGGCCGCCTCGCTTGCGGATGGCGAAGTGAGCGCGCGCCAAGCGCTCTCCTCAGGCCACGCGATGGAAACCTTCGCACGGATGGTCTCGATGCTTGGCGGCCCGGTGGATTTCGTCGAAAGCCCCGCCAGATATCTGAAGGCCGCGCCGGTACAGAAGCCGGTGCTGGCGCCGGAGAGCGGCTGGCTGGCAAGCTGTGATGCGAGAGAGGCCGGCATGGCCGTCATCGATCTCGGCGGCGGGCGGCGGCATCCATCCGACAGGATCGACCATCGCGTCGGCTTCTCCGGCCTGCTGCCGCTCGGCACGCAGGTGGAAAAGGGCCAGCCGATCGCCTTCGTCCACGCCGCCGACGATGCGGCCGCCGGACGGGCTGCGGCTGCGATAATCGCGAATTACAAGATATCCGGCGACAAGCCGAAGCTGCCACCGGTCATATCTGGCCGCGTCTGATCTTACTGCTTGAGGCTGAGCGCGCCGTCGGCGACGGAATAGGAGTCGAGCTTCTTCAGGAAGCTCATGCCGACAAGCGTATGCGACAGGGCATCATCCCGGAGAACGAAGGCTTCGACGCCCTGAACCCGGATGCCGCCGATCTCCATGCGATCGAGCGTGACATGGGCGGCCTTGGTCTGGCCGTTCGCGGTGTTGACGGCATAGCGGAAGTCGAGCTGATTGCCGCCATAGCCGAGACGGCGGGCAAGGCTTTCGTTGAGCGCCACATAGGTCGCGCCCGTGTCGATCATGCCCTGAACAGGCTTGCCGTTGATCTTGAAGTCGCCGTTGAAATGGCCCTGGGCGTCAGCCTGCAGGCGCATGCTGCCGCTGCCTGCGATGGGCGAGGGCGCTGCAGCCTGATCGGGTGCGGCGGAAACGTAATTTGCGGAAACGGGGGTATCGGCCGGCTGCGGGCTCATCGCCAGAAACAGCGAGGGCACCTGGGTCGCCAGAGCCGCGGCAATGCTCGCGAAAATGACTGTACGCATGAGCATGAAACAGAAATCCTTCCTGCATAAACCGCGCATCATGCGAGGCCTCATTCTCAAGCTGCTACGCCATAATTGCTGACAAGTTGCTAACGCCGAAACGCAAATGGCCCGGATCGCGGATCCGGGCCATGTTTGTGCACCGATTTGGTAAATCGGAAATTGACTTTACTTCGTCCCGTACATGCGGTCGCCGGCATCGCCGAGGCCGGGCATGATGTAGCCCTGCTCGTTCAGATGGCTGTCGATCGACGCGGTAAAGACCGGCACATCGGGATGTTCCGCGCGGAAATTCTTCAGGCCTTCCGGCGCCGCGAGCAGGCAGAGGAAGCGGATATTGCGCGCACCACGCTCCTTCAGCTTGTCGATTGCCGCGATCGCCGAATTACCCGTGGCCAGCATCGGATCGACGACGATGATCAGACGCTCGGAAATATCTTCGGGCGCCTTGAAGAAATACTCGACCGGCTGCAGCGTCTCGTGATCGCGATAGACGCCGATATGCGAAACGCGGGCCGAGGGCACGAGATCGAGCATGCCTTCGAGCAGGCCGTTGCCGGCGCGCAGGATCGAGGCGAAAACCAGCTTCTTGCCTTCAAGGACCGGGGACTGGATCGTCTGCAGCGGCGTTTCGATGGTCTCCATCGTCAGCTCGAGATCGCGGGTGACCTCGTAGCAGAGCAGCGTCGAGATTTCGCGCAGCAACCGGCGGAAGCTGCCCGTCGATGTCTCCTTGCGCCGCATGATCGTCAGTTTGTGCTGGACGAGCGGATGATCGATGACGGTTACGCCTTCCATGGCCAAGCCTTCCTTTGATTATTGTTATCCGACGTTTCTTCCATCTAAATCGCCCGGACTGCAAGAGTGCAGGCGATTTTCACAGCATCATCCCCAGCGCCGGCGAGCGTCAGAGCTTCGCGAGCAGCGCCCGGCGCGTGTCGTCATCGACGAAGGCCGCCTCGATGCCGGTGCGGGTCAGATTGTCGATCTCGGCGTCGCTGAAGCCGAAGGCATCGGAGGCCAGCTCGTATTCCCGTTTCAGCGAGGTATGGAAGAACGGCGGATCGTCCGAGCTGATCGTCACGCGCACGCCGGCTTCCTTCAGCTTGCGCAGCGGATGCGAGGCGAAATCAGGGAAAACCTTCAGCGCGATATTCGAGCCCGGGCAGACTTCCAGCACGGTGCCGAGATCGGCCAGCCGCTTGACGAGATCGGCATCCTCGATTGCCCTGACACCATGGCCGATGCGGGCCGGGCGCACGTCGTTCAGCGCATCCTCGACGCTGAAGGCGCCGCAGACCTCGCCGGCATGGATCGTCAGCCCGAGACCGGCGTCACGGGCGATATCGAAAGCACGGGCATAATCCGCCACGCGGCCCATCCGTTCTTCACCGGCAAGGTTGAAACCGGTGATCAGCGGGTTTTGCGCCTTCGCCGCATATTCGGCAGCGCCGATCACGCTTTCCGGGCCGAAGTGACGTTCGCCGGTAACGATCAGCCGCGCCTCGATACGGCTCTTGGCCTTGGCGCGGCGAATGCCTTCGCAGACGCCTTCGATATAGGCATCGGCACCGAGGCCGATACGCTTGCCATGATCGGGAGAGACGATGAGCTCGCTATAGATCGTCCCGATGCCGGAGAGCTCGGCGAGATAGGTTTCCGTCAGCAGCGCATAGTCTTCCTCGGTCTTGTAGACCTCGGAAACCTTGTCGTAGCACTCCAGGAAGCTTGCAAAATCATGCCAGACATAGGCGCCATCCCTGAGATAACGCGTGATGTCGATATTGTACTTGCGTGCCTGTTCCAGCGTCAGCGCCGGCGGGGCCGCGCCCTCCAGGTGGCAGTGCAGCTCAACCTTCTTCAAATGCGATGTCATAAAAAGCTTCTCCCATGCGGCCCGGCGGCAATGCCGAGATGCCGGGCAACCGTTTCGCCGATATCGGCATATGTTCTGCGGATCCCGATATCGCGCGAGCGCAGCCCTGGTCCATAGGCAAGGATCGGAACGCGTTCGCGCGTGTGGTCGGTGCCGCGCCAGGTCGGATCGCAGCCATGATCGGCCGTCAGGATCACCAGATCGCCTGGCGCGAGCTTGCGATGCACATCCGGAAGGCGCGCATCGAAGGCTTCGAGCGCGGCGGCATAGCCGGGAACATCGCGGCGGTGGCCGTAGATCATGTCGAAATCGACGAAATTCGTGAATACCAGCTCGCCGTCCTGCGCTTCGTCCATGGCGGCCAACGACGCATCCATCAGCGCCTCGTTGCCATTCGCCTTGATCACCCGCGAAACGCCCTGATGGGCGAAGATATCGCCGATCTTTCCGATGGCGTGCACCTTGCGTTCGGCGGTGACCAGCCGGTCGAGCAGCGTCGGCTCCGGCGGCGGTACTGAGAAGTCGCGCCGGTTGCCGGTCCGTTCGAAGGTCGAGGCCGTCTCGCCGATAAAGGGCCGGGCGATGACACGGCCGATATTGTAGCTGTCGAGCAGCGCCCGGGCGATGCGGCAGAAACCAAGCAGCCGCTCAAGCCCGAAATGCTTCTCGTGGGCAGCAACCTGGAAGACGGAATCAGCCGACGTGTAGCAGATCGGCTTGCCCGTGCGGATATGTTCCGCGCCGAAGCGGGCGATCACCTCGGTTCCCGAAGCATGGCAATTGCCGAGAATACCGGGCACGTCGGCCGCCGAGCAGAGCGCCTCGACCAGCTGTGGCGGAAAGGCATCGCCCTCGGTCGGGAAGTAGCCCCAATCGAAGGTGACAGGCGTACCGGCGATCTCCCAATGCCCGGATGGCGTATCCTTGCCGCGGGAGACTTCGCTCGCGCATCCGTGAATGCCGTAAACTTTCTCCGGCATCGGCATCCCCGCCGGAAACCGCCCGGTCGCAGCCTTCGCCGCCTGCAGCAACCCCAGAGCCGTCATATTCGGAAGCAGGAGCGGCCCGGACCGCAGCCCGGCGCGATCGGCAGCGCCGGCAGCGCAGAACTCGGCGATATGCCCAAGCGTATCAGCGCCCTCGTCGCCATAGCTGGAAGCATCCGGGCTTCCGCCCACACCGAAGGAATCGAGTACGAAAAGAAATGCACGTGCCATCATCAGACCAATTGCTGTGCGGCATCACGCCGCGATGGCGCTCAGGCATATAACGCCCGTGCTTGCTTGGCAAATTGCAGGGCAGGGCTCAGCAGTCGCCGCAGGGGATATTGTCGCCTTGACGCTGGCGGTAATAATAGGTCCGGCTGATCGTCAGGGTTTGCATGTTGCCGGGCAGGAAGGCAGGAGTGAAGGCGAAGAGTTGGTAGGGGATGCTCAACTCGGCGCGCACCAGGAAGCTGCTTGCCTTCTGCATGTCGGACGGAACGCCGGTTACAAAAGAGTTTGCTGCATAGGGTGCGGTCGTGGAGCTATTCTGCCAAGACCAGAGCACCTTTGCGTTGGCGCTCGCGTCAA
Organism: Rhizobium sp. BG4; assembly: GCF_016864575.1. Classification (NCBI taxonomy): domain Bacteria; kingdom Pseudomonadati; phylum Pseudomonadota; class Alphaproteobacteria; order Hyphomicrobiales; family Rhizobiaceae; genus Rhizobium; species Rhizobium sp. BG4. The sequence continues at coordinate 1,613,842 of NZ_CP044125.1, read as the reverse complement.
TCGTGATGCCGGTCAACTTGATCTGCATCTGTGATGTATTGAACGGCGCGAAGATGGCATTTGCCACGTTGCTGAACTGTTGAAGCGAGCTTTTGGTGACATTCTGCTGCTGCGTTACGATGTCGGCAACCGAACCCGCAGATCGAGCCGCGCGCTTGCTGACGCTGAGCCCGACCGTGATCTCGAAGGCGCCGATATAGAGCATCATGAGAATCGGGAAAAGGATCGCGAATTCGATCGCGCCGACGCCCGTTCGATCGCCGAAAATCTCGATGAGCTTGGATCTGATGTTGAGACGAAAGGCGCGGATCATCACGGATATTGCTCGTTCTGGAAGGCCGCGGTGGCAACGATCAGGTATTCGTTGAGGCGTGCGCCAGTCGTTGTCTTGTATGGCGTGATATAGGGGCGCACGAGATCGGTGATGACCTGCCATTTATAATAGGCCCGCACCATGTTCCTCGTACCGGAGCCACCGGGGCTATACTGGATGCCGGACGTATCAAGGCCCGTTGTGTTCATCGGAATGGTGGTCGGCATGTCCGAGAAATTCGTAAACGTCCTGACGTCGAGCCAGAGTTTGTTGGGCGTGGACACTTCGGAAGCTGAACACTGAATGAGGATCGACACTTCATTGCAGAAGGACTGACGGAAGGCTGCTGAGGTGTTTACGTCGGTCGCTCGGCCCAGGTTGTAGGTGATTTGGCCGGTGCGCATCTTGCGGGCCATCGTATCGACGCCGTTCGACACCAACTCTTCAGCCGCGAAGGCCACTAAGGTCTCGATGATTGCGAAGATCACCATGAAGTAAGGAATGGCGAGCAGAGCAAATTCAATTGCAGCGGAGCCGTCCTTGGAGCGCATGAATATTCCAAACCGGCCGCGCTTCGGCGTACTGGCTACGGCGAGCTGCTTCTGCAGGCAAGGTTCTGCGCTTTGGGGCGAGTTTGTCATCCGCCGATCCTAGGGCGCGTTCGTTGATTTTCCGTTTCAGAGCGAAGCAACAATTTAACGGAGCGGATACGTCAGCGCCGTTAGCCGCCTGTGCCTGCTGCCGTCGCCGATTCCTGCGTATGCTGTTCGCAAGTGGGAGAGCAGGAGAGGACGGAGCGGTCTGTTTGACGGTAGACGCGCACCGTGTTGCCTTCATCGATAGACACCAGGATCGTCTGGTCGAGAATGGCATTTCCGTCCACGTCGAGAAGAACGATGTTTGTTGTCCCGAAGCTGCGGCCTGTCAGCACGATCGTCTTTGAATCCGCCACCGTCGCGTCGGCAACCTTCGCATTGCCGACAATGACCTTGCTGACGGCGCGATCGAGCTTCAGTACGCGCGCGTGATCCATGTAAACGCGCAGCATGTCTTCTTCCGCCAGGGAAGAGTGCGGGCTTGCGAACCAAGGAAGGGCGGCAATGCACGCCATGATAACGGTCTTGCCGCGTGACGACATGGAACTCTCTTTGAACTTCGGCAGAATTTCACAACAGCATGGAAAAAATTGGTGAATGAAGACTTAAAAGCCGCCATTTTCGTCAGATCGGTGCAGAATGCCTCCCGAAATCGTACGCTTTTGTCACTCTGGCCGGGCGCTTGTAATGTTGTGGCACGATGCATGTATTAAAGTATAACGCCTCGAATCCTCGCTGAGGCAGCGCATCTAACGCATAGATAAAATTGTAATATATCCAGTAAGAAACCCCTCACCATGAGTGGGTCTACTTTAGCATTAACCTCCCGGTAACCCTCTTCTTTAAGCCGATTGAAACAGCGCCGCGTTAGGTTGGGCTAATCCGATCAACGGCAAACAGTTGGCGGACGTGCTGAACATCAACTGGAGTAGGAGTTACACATGACCAAGCTTGTAAGCCGTTTTCTGAAGGACGAATCTGGCGCGACCGCAATTGAATACGGTCTGATCGCCGCCCTGATTTCCGTAGCGCTGATCGCTGGCGCAACGAGCCTCGGCACCAACATCAACAACGTGTTCCAGAACCTGAGCACGAAGATGAGCAACGCCGCTACGGCTGCTTCCAAGTAAGTCGCGAATAGCGCGGCCGGAATAGGCAAGACATGCCTTGCGAAGGCTCACCTAAGACGTGAGCCTTTTTGCTTTTTGGGGATCGGTAGATGATTGCTGCAGCCGTGTTCGTGATTTTTCCGTTCTGCTTGGCCGTCGCGGCTCTGTCCGATCTCTTCACGATGACCATTCCTAATCGGGTGTCTCTCGTCCTAGCGCTCAGTTTTCTGCTGACGGCTCCGTTAGTGGGGATGCAGTTTGAGGCAATCGGCTTGTCGCTCGTCGCAGGCCTCGCTGTGTTCATGGCCTGCTTTGCGCTATTCGCTTTGAACATCATGGGCGGTGGCGACGCCAAGCTTCTCTCTGCCGCCGCTCTCTGGTTCGGCCTTACAAACTCTCTGGTCCTGTTTGTTGCGGCTGTCGGCCTGTTCGGCGGGCTTCTGACCTTCGCTATCCTGTTGCTGAGAACGCAGTCGAACACGATCCTTGCGATGGGCGTACCTGTTCCAAATTCACTGATTTTGGCAAAGAAGATCCCCTACGGCATTGCGATCGCAGCGGGTGGATTTATTGCCTTCCCTTCGTCGCCGATCTTTACCGCGACCTTGGAAGCCCTGAAATAGCGGCGTTTTAAACGCTCGTTAACTTAAAATGTAAGGCTTCCGTTAACTATAATTACACCAATTCAAGAGCATTCTGCGAGACGAATATGCATCGTCCCGAGGAATGATCGATGAAACCCGCCCGTCTTCTTATACTTTCAGTGGCCGTTGTCGCCGCCGGTCTGGCCGGCCTGCTGGCAATGCAGCTTGCTGGACGCGGTGGCGTCGTTACTCAGGTACAGTCGGTTGTCGAAAAGGAACCGACGGTCAACGTCCTTGTCTCCAGCGCCAATCTCGCTGTCGGATCGCGAATCGACGAAAAGACGGTTCATTGGATGCCTTGGCCTCAGGACGGCGTCGTCCAGGGCTTTATCACCGAGACGGAAAAGCCGGATGCCCTGAAGGAATTGCAGGGTGCGGTCGTCCGTTTGCCGATCTTCGAGGGCGAACCGATACGCCCTGAAAAGGTGGCGGATTCGAATAGCCGCATCCTTTCAGCTTTGCTTCCCGCCGGAAAGCGCGCCGTCGCCACCGAGATTTCGGTCGCAACTGGCGCTGGCGGCTTCATCCTGCCGAATGATCGCGTCGACGTCATCATGGTTCGCAAGGGGCAGGGCACCGACAAGTTCATAACCGAAAACGTGCTGAACAACGTTCGCGTCCTGGCGATCGACCAACAGATCCAGGAGAAGGAAGACGGCTCGAAAGCGGTGGTCGGCACGACCGCGACGCTGGAGCTGACCCCCGACCAATCCAAAGTCCTGATTGTCGCGCAGCAGATGGCCGACAGGCTTTCGCTGACGCTGCGTTCGGTCGCCGATGCGCAGGAGCAGGATACCACCGCGGCGGACTATCTGCTCAGCGGCGACAACGGAAATGCACTGGTTCAGGTCATCAAGTCGGGATCGATCGTGACCGATAGCGCTGCGCCGAAGGCAGAATGAGGACATCGAGATGACCAAGACCGCACGGCGCACCAAGCTTCTGCTCACCACTGTCATGTCGCTCACGGTTGCGATCACCGGCCTCGTGCCGGATTTCATGGCTCCCGTCTTCGGCGTCAGCAAGGCATTTGCCGATGCCGACGGCATTGTCCGCATCTCGCAAAGCGGTCCTGGTGCCCATCGCCGCCTCAAGCTCGGCCTCAACAAGGCGGTTGTCGTCGATCTGCCTGAGGACGCGCATGATATCCTCGTTTCCGATCCGTCGATGGCCGACGCCGTGACGCGCACGTCGCGCCGCATCTATCTTTTCGGCAAGAAGGTCGGCCAGACGAACATCTTCATCTTTGGCGCTGACGGCCAGGAAGTCGTCAGCCTCGATATCGAGATCGAACGCGATGTCTCCGGTCTCGAAGCAAATCTGAAGCGCTTCATTCCGGACTCGAACATCAATGTCGAGATCGTTTCCGACAACATCGTGCTGACCGGCACGGTGCGTACGCCGCAGGACGCGTCGCAGGCAGCTGACCTGGCTGGCGCCTTCCTGAAGGGTGGCGAAGCGACGACGCGGACGGAAACGGCATCGAGCAGCGCGCAACAGGGCGACGTAGCTCTCTTCGCCGAAGCTCGCCAGCAGTCGCAGGTGGTCAACCTGCTGCAGATCCAGGGCGAGGATCAGGTAACGCTGAAGGTGACGATCGCTGAGGTTCGCCGCGAAATTCTCAAGCAGATCGGCTTCGACAATCTTGTTTCCGGCTCATCGGGCCTGACGGTCGCGCAGCTCGGAGCGCCGGCCGTCGATGGCGCCGCGTCCGTCGCTGGTGGTGGTCTCGCAGCGCTCTTCAAGTCGTCGATCGGGAAATACGATATCTCGACCTACCTGAATGCACTTGAGCAGGCCAAGGTCGTCAGAACGCTCGCCGAGCCAACGTTGACCGCAATCTCTGGGCAGGCCGCGACCTTCAATTCCGGTGGTCAGGTTCTGTATTCCACGACCGACAATGACGGTAACGTCACTGTCGTTCCCTACAATTATGGTATCAATCTCGGCTTCAAACCGGTGGTTCTCTCGTCGGGCCGCATCAGTCTCGAGATCAAGACCAATGTTTCCGAGCCCGCTCCGTCGGCGACGGGTTCTGCTCCGACCTATCAGCGCCGCTCGGCCGAAACCTCGGTGGAATTGCCCTCCGGCGGCTCGATCGCCCTTGCCGGCTTGATCCGCGACAACGTTTCTCAGACCTCCAACGGCACGCCGGGGGTCAACAAGATCCCGCTGCTCGGCACGCTTTTCCGTCAGCGGACGGTCGAGCGCGACGAGACAGAGTTGGTCATCATTGCGACGCCCTACCTGGTGCGCCCGGTTGCCCGCAACCAGCTGAACCGTCCGGACGACAATTTCAGCCCGGAGAACGACGGCCAGGCCTTCTTCATGAACCGTGTGAACAAGGTCTACGGCAGTCGCGAGGCGCCGGTCGCCGACGCGCAGTTCCATGGCTCCATCGGGTTTATCTACAAATGAGAACGGCGCAGCTGGAAACGATCATGATGAAGTCCAATCAGGCGGTGGCCGGTATGACACAGATGAAGACAAGCGCTCCGAAATTGCTGGCTATGGCCGGTCTGTTGGCTGCAGCCGCTCTCACGGGCTGCGCGGCGCCGCGCGACAATCTGACGACCGGCGGCATTCCCGACGATTACCGGCAGCGTCACCCGATCGTCGTGACCGAAGCGGAGCAGGCTGTCGATATCCCGGTTGCCACCACGGATCGCCGGCTGACCATCGCTCAAAAAGATCTCATTCGCGGTTTCGCAACGATGTATATCTCGCGCGCGTCCGGCCCGGTTTACCTGATGTCGCCGCAGGGCTCCGCCAACGCCTCGGCGGTCAGCCAGCTGCGGGGCCAAGTCCGCGCCGAGCTTGCTTCACGCGGTATCTCGACCTCCAAGATTGTCTACGCCTCCTATGCCGCGGCAGGTGGCGGAGATGCGGCACCCATCCGCCTGACCTTCACGGGTACGACCGCCGTAACGACCCAATGCGGCCAGTGGCCGAAGGATATCGGCGGTGGCTTCGACAATCAGAATTACTACAATTTTGGCTGCGCCTATCAGAACAACCTGGCGGCGCAGGTTGCCAATCCCGAGGACTTCATTGCGCCGCGCGGCATGACGCCGATCGATGCAGCGCGCCGCAACAATGCGATCACCGAGTATCGTGGATACAGCACGACTCTCGAACAGAGCGACGCCTCTGGCTTCTAAGCACGGAACGGAATGATGAGCGCAGTCGAATACGAAATCACAAACACGACCGAGCTTCGCAACGCCGAAGAAGCCGTTCGCATGGCTGATCTCGAAAATATGCGGCCTCTGCCACGTATCTCGGTTCACGCCTTTTGCGAGAGCGAAGCGTTGCAGCAGGTCATGGAGCGCTGCGCCAATGATCGCCGTGTGTCCAAGGTCAGCCTGCGCATAACCAGCGGCGGCATCGCCGCTGCCGCCAACATGTTCCAGACGACGCCGACGCCGAACCTCATCATTCTCGAGACCAAGGCGAGCGCCGCAAACCTGCTCGCCGAGCTGGCGCCGCTCGCCAGCGTCTGCGATCCCTCGACCAAGGTCGTCATCGTCGGCTATTACAACGATATCGCCCTTTACCGCGAACTGATCCGCAACGGCATCTCCGAATATATGGTGCAGCCGGTCTCGATGCCTGACGTCATGATGGCCATGGCGCAGATCTTCGTCGATCCGGATGCGGAGCCGCTTGGACGCAGCATCGCATTCATTGGTGCCAAGGGCGGTGTCGGCGCCTCGACTATCGCCCATAACTGCGCGTTCGGCATCTCCAGCCTGTTCGCGACAGAAACGATCCTCGCCGATCTCGACCTTCCCTATGGCACGGCGAACATCGATTTCGACCAGGATCCGACACAGGGCATCGCCGAAGCCGTCTATGCGCCGGAACGCTTGGACGAAGTATTTCTCGATCGCCTGCTGACGAAGTGCTCCGAGCATCTGTCGATGCTGGCAGCGCCGTCGCTGCTCGACCGCGCCTATGACTTTGATGGTCACGCATTCCAGCCGGTTCTCGACGTGCTGCAGCGTAGTGCCCCGGTCACGGTTCTCGATGTACCGCATGCCTGGTCGGAATGGACGCGCTCAGTGCTCAGCGCCGCAGACGAGGTGGTGATCTGCGCCGCGCCTGATCTCGCGAACCTGCGCAACACCAAGAACATGCTCGACGCGTTGCGTAAGCTGCGTCCGAACGACAAGGCGCCGCATCTGATCCTCAATCAGGTCGGCATGCCGAAGCGTCCTGAAATTGCTCCCGGCGACTTCTGCGAGCCGCTGGAGACCGATCCGATCGCGATCATTCCGTTCGATATCAACCTCTTTGGCAATGCGGCGAATAGCGGCCGAATGATCTCGGAAATGGATCCCAAGTCGCCGACCGCGGAAACCTTCTCGCAGCTTTCGCATATCGTCACTGGTCGTGTCGCCGTGAAGAAGGCGAAGCGCGGCGGCCTTCTCGGACTTCTGAAGCGCGGTAAGTAACGTAAAGCGTAGATTGGAATTGGCATGTTCGGAAAACGCGGAAATGATGGTTTCGGAAAGGCTGGCGGCGTAGCAGCGCCACCGCCGCCGGTTGCCGTTGCCGCACCGGCATCCACCTCGCCGCAGGTTCTCGTCGAGCCTGCCCGGGAGAATGCACGCCAGCAGGTGGCGCCGCCGCCGATGCAGACGCCGCAGCGCCGGCGCCCGGTTCGCACCGAAGAATACTACGACACCAAGGCGCAGGTCTTTTCCGCGCTCATCGACACGATCGACCTGTCGCAGCTTGCCAAGCTCGATGCCGAGAGCGCGCGGGAAGAAATCCGCGACATCGTCAACGACATCATCACGATCAAGAACTTCGCGATGTCGATTTCCGAGCAGGAAGAACTGCTCGAAGACATCTGCAACGACGTTCTCGGTTACGGTCCGCTCGAGCCGCTGCTGGCGCGTGACGACATCGCCGACATCATGGTCAACGGTGCCGGCCAGACTTTCATCGAAGTCGGCGGCAAGACGATGGAATCGGAAATCCGCTTCCGTGACAACTCTCAGCTCCTGTCGATCTGCCAGCGCATCGTCAGCCAGGTCGGCCGCCGCGTCGATGAATCGAGCCCGATCTGCGACGCCCGCCTTCCTGACGGCTCGCGTGTCAACGTTATCGCGCCGCCGCTGGCGATCGACGGTCCGGCCCTGACCATTCGTAAGTTCAAGAAGGACAAGCTGACCCTGGACCAGCTGGTCCGCTTCGGCGCGATCACGCCCGAGGGCGCGACGCTGCTGCAGATCATCGGCCGTGTTCGCTGCAACGTCGTCATCTCCGGCGGTACCGGTTCCGGTAAGACGACGCTGCTGAACTGCTTGACGAACTACATCGACCGTGACGAGCGTGTGATCACCTGCGAAGACACGGCCGAACTTCAGCTGCAGCAGCCGCATGTCGTACGCCTCGAAACGCGCCCGCCGAATATCGAAGGCGAAGGCGAGATCACCATGCGCGATCTCGTCAAGAACTGCCTTCGTATGCGTCCTGAACGCATCATCGTCGGCGAAGTGCGCGGACCTGAGGTTTTCGACCTTCTGCAGGCAATGAACACCGGTCACGACGGCTCAATGGGAACGATCCACTCCAACTCGCCGCGCGAATGCCTGAGCCGTATCGAATCGATGATCGCCATGGGCGGCTTCAGCCTTCCCGCCAAGACCGTCCGCGAAATCATCGCCGGTTCGATCGATGTGATCGTCCAGGCGGCTCGTCTGCGCGATGGTTCGCGCCGCATCACGGCGATCACCGAGGTGATCGGCATGGAAGGCGATGTCATCATCACCCAGGACCTGATGCGTTACGAAATCGAAGGCGAAGATGCCGCCGGCCGCCTGATCGGCCGCCATATGTCGACCGGTATCGGCAAGCCGAATTTCTGGGACCGTGCCCGCTACTATAACGAAGAAAAGCGCCTGGCCGCTGCTCTCGATGAGATGGAAGCAAAGTCGAAGGGGGCATGATGTTCGGGCTTGATCCAGTCGTTCTCGGTATCATTCTCCTCGTTGCAGTTGCCGCGGGTGCGGTTTGCTACGGCGTTCTCTTCACCCGGATGGAAACCGAGAAGAAGGCCGCGAGCCGCGTGAACCGTGTTGGCTCGGCTGAAACCGATCGCACCAACGTCAAGGCGGCGCGCGACCGCGTCCAGGAAATGTCCAAGCGCCGCAAATCTGTGCAGGACAACCTCAAGGATCTCGAAAAACGGCAGCAGGAAAATTCCAAGCGCAAGCTTTCGCTTAAGTCGCGTTTGAGCCAGGCCGGTTTTTCCATCACGCCCGCAAAGTTCTACATGTTCAGCGCAGGTTTTGGCGTATTCCTGACGCTTATCGCCTTCCTCGCTGGCGCTCCCACGATGGTGATATTGGGTGTACCCGTTATTGCCGGCCTCGGTTTGCCCCGTTGGATTCTCGGCTTCCTCATCAAGCGTCGCCAGAACAAGTTCCTTGATGAGTTTCCGAACGCACTTGATGTCATCGTTCGTTCGATCAAGTCGGGCTTGCCTCTCAACGACGCTATCCGGCTGATCGCAAATGAAGGACGCGAGCCCGTGAAGGCAGAGTTTCGACGGGTCGTCGAATCTCAGCAGGTTGGCCTTAGCGTACCCGACGCCTGCATGCGCATGACTAATTATATGCCTCTGCAGGAAGTGAGCTTCTTCGCGATCGTCATCACCATCCAATCTCAGGCCGGCGGCAATCTCTCAGAAGCGATCGGCAACCTTTCCAAGGTTTTGCGCGACCGTAAAAAGATGAAGGCCAAGGTCAAGGCGTTGTCCATGGAAGCCAAGGCCTCGGCTGTGATCATCGGCGCGCTGCCATTCATTGTTGCCACGCTCGTCTACATGACGTCACCGCAATACATGACCATTCTCTTCACCGACCCGCGCGGTCACCTGATCATGGGCGCTTCGGCGATCTGGATGTCGATCGGCATCTTCGTCATGCGCAACATGGTCAGCTTCGATATCTGACGGAGAGGGCGGAGGCGATGTCTTCAGATCTTGCATCAAGATTGACCGATCCGGCGATGCTGGTCGCGCTCCTCGTCGCGATCGCCGTTTTCGCAACACTCTATACAGTTGCTGTGCCGTTCTTCGAGCGTGGCGACCTCAACAAGCGTATGCGTGCGGTGTCCAGCGAGCGCGACCAGATCCGCGCGCGTGAGCGTGCCCGCCTGAACGCTGAGGCAACTGCAAGCAAAGCGTCGCTGAGAACGCAGAATAACCGCTCCGTCCGCCAGATCGTCGAACGCTTCAATCTTCGCGAGGCGCTGGTCGACGAAAACACGATGAATAAGCTGAAGGCTGCAGGCTTCCGTTCTGAAAACGCCCTCAACACCTTCCTGGTCGCGCGTTTTCTCTTGCCGTTCCTGTTTCTCGCTCTCGGAGCATTCTACATTTTCGGCCTCGGCCATCTGATCGAGAAGCCGCTGCCGATCCGGTTGCTCGCTGTTATCGGCACCGCCTATCTCGGCTTCTACGCGCCGAACATCTTCATCTCCAATCGCATGAGCAAGCGTCAGCACTCGATCAAGCGCGCCTGGCCCGATGCTCTCGACCTGATGCTGATCTGCGTCGAATCGGGCATCTCCATCGAAGCGGCGATGCGTCGCGTTTCCGAAGAGCTTGGCGAGCAGTCGCCGGCCCTTGCCGAAGAAATGGTGCTGACGACAGCCGAACTCTCCTTCCTCCCGGATCGTCGTCAGGCACTTGAGAATCTCGGTACCCGCACGCAGATCGATCTCGTCCGCTCGGTGACCCAAGCACTGATCCAGGCAGACCGCTACGGTACGCCGATCTCCCAGGCGCTCCGCGTTCTGGCGCAGGAAGGCCGTGACGAGCGTATGAACGAGGCGGAGAAGAAGGCCGCCGCGCTGCCACCGAAGCTCACCGTTCCGATGATCTTGTTCTTCCTGCCGGTGCTCGTTGCCGTCATTCTCGGGCCGGCCGGTATCCAGGTTGCCGATCGCTTCTGAGATCTCTTGAAGGCTTCGGCGAATGGGTTTAGCCATAGGCTCCGCGTGACTGGCGATTGAGATGGATGACCATCGGGGAGCGCGGGCTTTACGCCGCTCGCCTAGGCACCTTCGGTCACAAAGGAGCCTCTATGTCTTCAGCTGCCATTCTTTTCAGTATTTTTGCCGCCATGCTCGTCGGTGCGATGAGCCCCGGCCCAAGCTTCGTGGTCGTCTCGCGCATTGCCATTTCCCGCTCGCGTCTGGACGGGCTTGCCGCCGCGGTCGGCATGGGCGTCGGCGGCATCACCTTCAGCGTGCTTGCTCTTGCGGGGTTGACGGCGCTGCTGACGCAATTCGCCTGGCTCTATATCGTTCTAAAGGTCGCGGGCGGTGCCTATCTCGTCTACATCGCCTACCGGATCTGGCGGGGCGCAAAAGAGCCACTGACGGTTGGCGATGCCATGGACGACCGCTCGTCGATCCGCCGCAGCTTCACAACGGCGCTGCTGACGCAGCTCAGCAATCCGAAAACGATTATCGTTTACGCCAGCATCTTTGCAGCCTTCCTGCCGAAGGTCATTCCGCTTGGCGTCATCATCGGCCTGCCGATCGGCATCTTCGCCATCGAGGCTGGATGGTACGCGATCGTGGCGCTGGCTTTCTCGTCGCAGCGCCCGCGCCGCGCCTATTTGGCCGCGAAAGCCTGGATCGATCGCGCAGCCGGGCTCGTCATGGGTGGCCTCGGGCTGAGGCTGATCGTTTCCGGCATGATGCTGCGCTAGTCTATCTTGGCGTCAGTTGGTGTTGTTCGGCTGCTGGCCGTCCTTGGAAGCGAGCTTCTGCCAAGAATTCTGCTGCGACAGCATCGAGCGCAGGTAGGCGACATTGGCGTCTGCCTGCTGCTGCGAAAGTTCGCGGCGGGCGATCTGCTCTGCCTCGGAGAAGCGTCCCTGCAGGCCGACGATCAGCGCCAGGTTCTGGCGGACGCGGCTGTCGGCGGTCGGCTGGCCAGCCGCATGTCGCAGATAGGTCTCCGCGGTGCGAAGGTCACCGGTCAGCACATAGGACATGCCGAGATTGGAGAGGACGGACGGTTCGTTCGGCATGATGTCGAGCGCGTCGCGGTAGCGGGCGCGGGCCTCGCTCGGCTTGCCCATCTGGTCGAGAATGGCGCCTTGAGCGGAAACCAGCTTCCAGTCCGGACGATCAGGCGTCTGAGCGCGGCCGATCGTGTCGAGCGCCTGCTGCAGCTGTCCGGCAGCGGCCTGCGCCTTGCCGTAGGCAGCAAGAACATTGCGGTCATTAGGATTGGAGATCGCCACCTGCTGCATGACGGCGAGCGCCTGTGCGTCTCGGCCGGCCGAGCGCAGCAGCGTCGCGTAGTAGACGCCGTTGACGGGATCGCGCGGGTTCTTCTCGTAGATCTGGCCCGCGCGCTCGGTGGCGCTGCGCACTTCGTTGACGTCCATGCTTTCCACGGGTCGCGTCGAAGCCGGGATCGACCCCGTCGTCATCTTGTCCTTGGTGGTCGAGCAGCCGGCAAGCGCCAGGCCGATCATTGCCAAAGCGGCCCCCTGGAGGATACGGTTCTTGAACGGAGTGGTAGCCGAACGAGGCATCGCGCTTTCCTGAATTCAGAAACAGGCGCCTGACCTCTAAGCGGAACAGGGAAAGGTGTGACGCAATCTTCGCTCCAGCAATAGTCTGTTAACCCTAACAGACCGTTAAAAAACGATTCCGATACCGCCGAAGGACATCATGGCCCCCTATCAATTTATTGAGAGACCAACCCCTTTCAACAACAAGGGCGGCTCGACGCTTCCGATTTTCGCCGTCACCCCCGCGCATATCGAGACCGGGACGATCGATCCGATCGCCCTCGACTGGGCAAAGAAGGCCGGCTATCGCGCCGAAAGCGGCTCGCTGCTTTTGATCCCGACCGCGGAAGGCCATCTTGGTGGCGCGCTGTTCGGCCTCGGCACCAATCCTTCGGAACAGCCCTACATCACCGGCAAGCTGGCGCGCTCGCTGCCGGCCGGCGACTGGCATATCGAAACCGCGCCGCTGACGGCAAACCGCCTGTCTCTAGGCTTTGGTCTCGGCAGCTACCGCTTCGATCGCTACCGCTCCGAAAAGCCCGCCGCAGCAACGCTGATGATCCCGCGCGATGCCGATGCTGCCGATATCAAGCGTCAGCTTGCCGGCGTCTTCCTCGCCCGCGATCTGATCAACACCCCGACCAACGATATGGGACCGGAGCAGCTGGAAGCGGCCTTCCGTGGGCTCGCTGAGCACTACAAGGCAGAGATGTCCGTCATCATCGGCGATGACCTGCTCAAGGAGAACTTCCCGCTAGTCCATACCGTCGGCCGCGCCAGCGCCGATGCGCCGCGTCTGCTCGAGCTGCGTTGGGGCAAGAAGGGTCATCGCAAGGTTACGCTTGTCGGCAAGGGCGTCTGCTTCGATACCGGCGGCCTCGACATCAAGCCGGCATCGTCCATGCTGCTGATGAAGAAGGACATGGGTGGGGCGGCCAACGTCATGGGCCTGGCGCTGATGATCATGGATGCCAAGCTGAAGGTCGATCTGCGCGTCATCATCCCCGTTGTCGAGAACTCGATCTCGGCCAATGCCTTCCGTCCGGGCGACATTTACAAGAGCCGCAAGGGCCTGACCGTTCAGATCGACAATACCGATGCCGAAGGCCGTCTCATTCTGGCGGATGCGCTCACCTATGCCGACGAGGAATCCCCGGATCTCCTGATCGACATGGCAACGCTGACCGGTGCCGCCCGCGTTGCGCTGGGTCCTGATCTGCCGCCTTTCTTCACCGATGACGAGGGCCTTGCTCACGATCTGACGGAAGCCAGCCTCGAGACCGACGATCCGCTGTGGCGCCTGCCGCTCTATATGGGCTACGACAAGGACATCCGCGCCAAGATCGCCGATATCACCAATGCACCGGCAGGCGGCATGGCTGGCGCCATCACCGCGGCCCTGTTCCTGAAGCGCTTCGTCAGCAAGGCGAAAAGCTGGGCGCATTTTGACATCTACGGCTGGGCACCCTCCGAGCGTGCGCATTCCCCGGGTGGTGGCGAAGCGCAGGCGATCCGCGCGCTCTATCACCATATCCGCCAAGGCGCCTGAGCCGATCGTTAAAATTTTATTCACCTTGAGAGGCGGCAGTTCATGCCGCCTCTTGCATGAGGGCGGCAGCCTGCGAAAATAGGAACGCTAGCGTAACGATTTTCCGGAGAGGCCGTGCCGATCGAACTGAGTGCATCCCAGGCATTGGGGCTCTGGCATGGCGTGGCGCTCGATCAGGTGCGCCACGACGATCGCGACCTGACACTGCGCCAGATGGCGATTCTCCTGCATATCTATCTCGTCCCGCCGCCGCATACCGTGCGCGGGCTCGCCGCCACCCTCGGCGTCACCAAGCCCGTCATCACCCGCGCGCTCGACACGATGGGTGAAATGGGCCTCGTCGACAGGGTGCGCGACGACGCGGATCGGCGTAATGTGATCATCAAGCGCACCGTCGGCGGCGCGCTCTATCTCGAGAAGCTGGGCGATCTCGTGCGCGAGCAGGGCCGCAAGCTTCCGGTATAAGAGCCAGAGTAAAGGATTGTCATGACCATGTTCGACCTGCGCCTCAACGCCTATAGACCGGATCTCGCCGAGGCCTCCCTCAAGGGCAAGGTCGAGGCCGAGCGCTTCGTTGAGGGTACGTCGGCGCGGATCGCGGTTCCCGTCGCGCCGCTTCGCCCGGTCCCGGATCTGGCACGCGGCATCGATACGGAATTGCTGATGGGCGAGGACGTAACCGTCTTCGACCGTTCGAACGGTTGGTGCTGGGTCAAGGCGGCCTCTGACGGTTATGTCGGCTATCTCCCGGAGGCGATGCTGACAACGGCTGATGCCGAGCCGACGCATGTCGTCAATGTCCAGCGCACCTTCATCTATCCCGAGCCTGAGCTCCGAAAGCCCTACCAGATGATCCTGTCGATGGGCAGCCGTGTCCGCGTCACCGGTCAGGCCGAGGCGCGGGGCAATCACTACCATGTGCTAGCCGATGGAACGGCGATTTTCGAAAAGCACCTGCAGCCGATCGGCGCGGGTGAGGGCGCCGATTATGTCGAGGTCGCGCTGCAGTTCCTGAACACACCCTATCTCTGGGGTGGCCGCTCGGGGCTGGGGATCGATTGCTCCGGCCTCGTTCAGCTCGCGGCCTTGATGACCGGCCGCAGCACGCCGCGCGACACGGATATGCAGGCGGCAGCTCTTGGTGCGCCGATCGACCGCTCGGAGCTTCGACGCGGCGATCTGGTGTTCTGGAAGGGTCATGTGGCGATCATGGAAGACCCGGATACCATCATCCATGCCAACGGCCACACGATGACCGTCGCCCGCGAGAATTTCGAAGAAGCGGTCAAGCGTATCGGCTGGCTCTACGAGATGCCGACCGGCTACCGTCGCCCGTTCTAATCTCTAGCGCTGCCTTGGATCCAGCCAGTCGCGCAGCCCATCGCCCAGCATGTTGAATCCGAGAACAGCAAGCGCGATCGCCAGGCCAGGCAGTATCGCAAGCCACGGCGCGATGCCCATGAAGGTCTGCGAATCGGCCAGCATCTTGCCCCAGGTCGGCGCCGGCGGCGCCATGCCGAGACCGAGAAAGCTCAGGCCCGCCTCGGTCAGGATCGCCAGCCCCAGCTGGATCGTGGCGTGAACGATGATCTGGCTCATGATATTCGGCGCCACATGCCGGATCGAGATCGTCAGCCGGCTGTTGCCGATTGCTTGTGCCGCAAGCACATAGTCGCGGCTCCAAGCCTGTAATGAGGTCGCCAGCGTCACGCGTGCGAAGACCGGGATCATGAAGACGGCAATCGCTGTGATGGCCGTGAACCGGCCGGGGCCGAGAAAGGCACCGAGGATCATCGCCGAGAGGATCGGCGGCAGCGCGAATATCACGTCGCAGACGCGCATCAGCACCGCTTCGAACGGTCCGCGGATCGCTGCAGCCGAAATGCCGACGATCGAGCCGATCGTTCCGCCGATGGCAACTGCGGTGACCGCTATAGATAGCGAATTCCAGCACCCTGCCATCAGCATCGATAGGACGTCTCGGCCGAATTGATCGGTGCCGAGCAGTCCGTAGCCAAGCGGCGGCTGCAGCTTGTGAATGATCTGCATCTTCGCCGGCGGCAATGGCGTCCAGAACAGCGAGAGCACGGCAATAGCTGCTAGGATGCCGACGATCACGACTCCTGCGATCAGACTAATTCGCCGGCTAATTCTGTTGACTCCGAGCTGCGCTCCCGTCGCGACAAAGAATGCCATCATGCCCCCTCTCGCCGCAGCCGCGGATCTATGGCGAGATAGGACATGTCGACGATGAAATTCATGATGATGACCAGCGCTGCGAAGAACAGCACGACGTCCTGCATGACGATGATATCCCGCTGCGCAAGCGCCTGCAGCGCAAGCCGCCCCAGCCCCGGGAGGTTGAAGACGTTCTCGACCAGCACAGCACCGGCGACGAGAAAGGTGAACTGCAGGCCAAGCACCGTCAGGATCGGCACCAGCGCATTCGGCACGGCATGGCGCCAGAGTACGGCCTTATCGGAAAGGCCCTTGGCCCGCGCGGTCCGCGTAAAATCCTCGTGCAGCACGTCGAGCACCGCCGAGCGCGTCACCCGCGTCAGCACCGCTGCCTGCGGCAGGGCGAGCGCGAAGGCGGGCATGACGAGCGCCTGCAGGGCGGCGGCGATGCCATTTTCCCAACCGGGAAAGCCGCCGGCCGGCATCAGCCCGAGCGTCGTTGAAAACAGGATGATCATCAGCAGCGCCACCCAGAACGCCGGAACCGCAATGCCCATCTGCGAGAACAGGGTGGCGGCTATATCGGCGATGCCACCGCGGCGGGCGGCGGCGAAAGTGCCGAGCGGCAGGGCAATGGCAATCGAGATCAGGATGGCGAAGATGGCAAGCGGCAGGGTGACGGCAAGCCGCTCGGCAATCAGCCCGGCGACCGGCACGCTGTAGGTATAGGACTGGCCGAGGTCACCACGGAGAACGCCGGCGACCCAATGGCCGTAGCGGACGATCAGCGGCTGATCGAGACCCAGATCATGGCGCAGTGCCGCAAGCGTATCGGGCGCCGCCGAGGTGCCGAGCATGATCGACGCGGGATCGCCGGGCAGCAGGCCCATGACTGCAAAGATCAGGAAGGAGACGATGAGGAGGGTGACGACCAGACCGGCAATACGGCGGGAAAGCAGGGCGATCATGTAGCTCGCGCCTTGTGCGATACCGCTCGAGTTCGCGCGCGGCGGCCCGGCGTTTTTCCCTCATCCCTGTGCTCTTCACAGGAATCCAGCCACCGCGCGTCTGCGCGGTGAATGAATCGAAATCGGGGAGAGGAGTCTTCAGCGCTCCAGGACTGGGGCGCGCTGGATTCCTGTGACAAGCACAGGAATGAGGGAGGGTGAAGGGCGTGCGCAGACACTACGCTATGGCAATCCCGGTTGATGACCCTACCTCCAGCCGAGCATCCGATCATTCCTCCCACGAAACATTCGTCAAAACGTTCGAAGGAATAGGCTCGTTCTTCCATAGCCCCTTCAGCTTCTTGTCCCAGACGCCGAGCTTGGGCATGACGAAGAGATAGAGGGCGGGTACGTCTTCCGCCAGGATTTTCTGAGCCTCGCCATAGAGCTTGTTCTGCTCGGCCGGATTGGCCGTCAGCTGCACCTTCTTCAGCAGCGCGTTGAAGTCGGGATTGTTGTAGTTGAAGTAATAGGGATCGCGCGAATAGATATCGATGTCCATCGGCTCGGCATGGGCGACGATCGTCATCTCGTAGGCGCGGTCCTTCATCACATCCTGCACCCATTTCGCCGGAAACTCGGTTGGCTCGATATTCATCGTCACGCCAATCTCGGCAAACATCGCCTGCATCACCTGAGCGCTGCGCGGTGCATAGGCCATCTGCGGCACTTTGATGGTGAACGAGAAGCCATTCGGATAGCCGGCTTCGGCAAGCAGCGCCTTGGCCTTTTCAGGACTGTAGGCGAGCACGCCGGTCATATCCTGATAGCCGGGATCGTTCGGGGTGTAATGGCTGCCGATCGCCGTCCCGAGGCCGGACCATGCGCCTTCGATCACCGTCGGCCGGTCGATCGCCATCATCAGCGCCTGACGCACCCGCTTGTCGTCGAACGGCTTCCTGGCATTGTTCATCCCGGCAACCACCTTGAGCTCGGTATTGCCGATCTCCGTCGTCAAACGGGTATCGCCGTCGAAGGAGCTCATCAATTCAGGAGCGCCGAATTCCGGAATGGCGTCGATATCGCCTGATTTCAGCGCTGCCGCCTGGGCCTGCGGGTCGGCGATGAAGCGGAAGGTTACCTTGTCGAGCTGCACCGAAACCTGCTTGTTCCAGTAGGCATCGTTTTTCGCCAACTCGACCTTGTCGCCCTTCGCCCAGTTGACGAATTTGAACGGTCCGGTGCCGACGGGTACGGTCTTGTCGTTACCGGCGGATTTCGGGCCGACCATGACCGAAGCGGGCCAGCCGAGCCAGTAGAGCAGACTGCCGGTCGGCTCCGAGAGATGCAGCACGAGCGTGCCGGCATCCGGCGTATCGATCGAGGCGATCGACGCGAAGAAGCGCTTTTGCGGATTGACCGAGTCCTTGCCGCGCGCCCGGTCCAGCGAGAATTTCGCCGCTGCCGCATCGAAGGTCTCGCCGTCGTGGAAGGTCACGCCATCCTGCAGTTTGAACGTATAGGTCAGCCCGTCAGCAGAGACCTCCCAGCTCTTTGCCAGCTGCGGCTGCACCTTGCCGTCCTCGCCGATCGACACCAGACCCTCGAAAACATTCTGCCAGGTCACCTGGCCGATCGCGACAGGCGCGGCGATCGTCGGGTCGAGACCGGTGGGTTCGACCGCCATGCCGAGATTGAGCGTGGTCTTGGGAGCGGCATGGGCGGGAAGAGCGATTGCGGCTGCGATGGCGCAGGACGCAGCAAAGGCCTGCATGCGGCGGGCGGAACGGATGAGGCGGAGCATGTATATCCCGTCTTTTATGGTGAACACGTTTTGTGTCCTCTGTGTATTGAAAATCGATACACACCAAAAATGCTGGAAACGCAAGGTCTCGGGGACGGAACGCTAGCGGCTGGCGTTCGAGCGCATGAACTCTTCGATGAAGCCGCTGAGCTTGGCGGCAGCGAAGGACAATTGCCGGTCGGGCGCGATCGACAGCTCCGCATGCGTGCGGATTGTGCTTTCGCTGGCAAGCGGAATGGCGGTCAGTGTACCAGCCTCGAGCTCGCGGCGCACCGAAAGCCGCGGCAGAAGCGTTGCGGCCATGTCGCTGAGAACGAGCTCCTTCAGCATCTCCAGCGCGCTGACGGTAAAGGCCGGTTCGAAGGTCAGGCCCTGGCGCTCCGCTGCGGTGTCAAAGGCCTGGCGAAAGCCGAATGATGTTTCCGGCAGCGCCAGCGCGTGCCGCGCCAATTCGCGAAGCGTCACTTCCTTGCGTCCGGCGAGCGCGTGGCGGCTGGAGGCGATCACCTCATAGGTGATCTCTGAGCGGGCGATCACCTTGGCCTCGGTCATCTGCGGCGCGAACAGGGTCAGCGCCATATCGGCGCGCGCCGAATTGACGGCTTCCACCGCCTGCCGCGCGCTGGTGATCATCACCTCGAAGCGGATGCTGGGATAGGTCTTGCTGAACTCGGCAAGCGCCGGGGTGAGCAGGCTGGCAACGATCGCGCCATTGGCAAAGATCGTCACCCGACCGCGCTCCAGCCCCTTCAGATCCTCGATCAGCTGCTGCACATGTTCGAGCTCGCGCAGCGTCCGGCCGGCGCGCGCCGCAAGCAGCTCTCCGGCAGCCGTCAGCGTGACACCGCGGGCGCTGCGCTCGACGAGCGGCGTGCCGAAATAGTCTTCGAGATTTTCGATCTGGCGGCTGACCGCAGTCGGAGCGACATTGAGGTTCTCGGCCGCCTGCCGCATCGAATTGGTTCTCACCAGCTCGTCGAAATACATCAGCGCCCGGATCTGCATGCGGTTCTCCTGCCTCTCATCTGCCGCTTCTCTTTAGGCAATCGCAGAAGGTCCCGCTAGCCGTCCCGCCATGCGCGCTGCGCGCCTTCATGCGGCAGGGCGCTTGCCTCGTAGACGCCGCGCGCGATCGCCCGGGCCATGACGATACCTGCGAGATGGCAGAGCTCCATGAAGCCGGGCGCCTCGATCGGCTTTGCGCCGGTTGCGGCTGAGAGAACGGTATCACCGTCGAGCGGCAGATGCGCCGGGAGCAGCGCGCGTGCCAGGCCATCATGGGCAGCAATCGAAAGCCGGTGGGCCTGCGCCTTGGTCAGTATCGCGTCGGTCACCACAGCGCCGATCGTCGTCGCCGGGGCACTCATGCCCTTCAGGCGCATGCGATGATCGATCGTTGCGGGCATACCGAGTCCGCCGAATTCGCTATCCTGCTCGAAGGGTGCCGCCCAGAAATGCCGGCCGGCGCCGATTGTCGCCGAACCCAGCGCGTTGACCGCGACGATTGCCCCGATCCTGTGCCCGCCGCTGCCGACTGTGCTCGCCGAGCCGAGGCCACCCTTGAAGGTCGCTGTCGTCGCACCGGTGCCGGCGCCGACCGTTCCCAGCTCAAAGCGTCCAGTCGAAGCATCAGCGCAGGCGGCATAGCCCATATCGCGATAGGGCGCATGCAGCCCCCAGTCCTTGTCGCCGCCATTCAGGAGGTCGAAGAGGATCGCCTGCGGCACGATCGGGACGCGCACATCGCCGACCGCAAAGCCACGTCCGGCTTCGCGCAGGCAGGACTGGACGCCGCCTGCGGCATCGAGACCGAAAGCCGAACCGCCGGAGAGAACGAAGGCATCGACCTTTTCGACCGTCATCGACGGGTCGAGCAAGGCGGTATCGCGCCCGCCCGGTGCACCGCCGAGAACGGTGCCCGAGGCAATCGCCGGCTGGTCGAAAATGATGGCGGTAACGCCCGATCCGAGCGTCAGGTCGGTGGCGTGGCCAACGGAGAGGCCTTCGATATCGGTGATGAGATTGAGCAAGTCGGTCCCCTTTGGCGGCGATTAGGAGCGCAACGACAGGCAAAAAACAAGACCGGCCCCGATGATGATGGGGGCCGGTCAGAAAACTTCGGTTGGAATGAAGCGGGAAAGCCTGTGCCTGCAATCAGGCATGAAGCGGCTTCGGATGGCGGCGGGTCATCAGGTTGTGGATAGCGACCCTCACCTCGTCGGGAGAGCGGAAGCGCTGCTCATCGAGGTCGTGAACGTGAAACTTCACGGCGATGAACTTCAGCCGGTCTTCATCCGGAATGACGATCCCGACGGGAACGCCTGCATATTCGATAACTTGCTTTTTCATGCGTAGAACTCCTGCCGCGCGGACTGCGCGAGCGATGGCGAATTGACTTGTCTTGTACCGTTGAGAGGGGGACGAACGTCACATTCGACAGTTCGGGCGGGAGAGGGCGCCCGGACGGTCATTGCCGAGCACAGAGCGCCCAAGGAGATAGGCGAGAATATCGATTTCAATCATGTCTCGTTCCTTGCGTTGGCGTTGCACTCGTGGTGGTCCCGTAGAGCCGGGACCGGCGATAACTATCTCTATTAATCTACTAATGTAGTAGAGAATAGGCGATAATCAGTCAGAAACATATTCCGAAACGTGTCAAAATATCGGCGATCGGAAAAATTTCATTCCATCTTACCCAAACTTGCAGAAAGAACATATCAAGACTTTGTGCAATTCGCGTGACGGTCGAGAACTCGTTTCGATCACCGCAGCAGACATAGGAAGCGTGCCTGATTCCGGCAATGGGGCAATTCATTAAAAAGCGGTAGGCCGCGAAATCACCTAATTCGTTAATGGCGCGAGTGATGCCTCACCAGCCCTCGGAAAGCACCTTTTCCAGCATGTCTGCGAAGAAGTCGGCACTCTCGATCGTCAGGCAGAGCGGCGGTTTGATCTTCAACACGTTGAGGTGATCGCCTGTCGGCTGCATGAGCACACCGAGATCGAGCAGCCGCTCGCAGATCGCCGCCGTCTCGCCGGTGGCCGGCTCCAGCGTCGTTCTGTCGCGCACGAATTCGAGGCCGAGATAGAGGCCCATGCCGTGGACCGCCCCGGCAATCGGGAATTTTTCGATCAGCGCTGCCAGCCGTCCCTTCAGGTGGTCGCCGACCTGGCGGGCATTCTCCTGCAGGTTTTCCTCCCGCAGGATGTCGAGCACCGTCATGCCGGCAACGCAACTGACCGGGCTGCCGCCGGATGACGAGAAGAAATAGCCCTCGCGTTCCAGCGAATCGGCAATCGCCTGGCTGGTGATGACGGCACCCAGCGGGTGGCCGTTGCCCATGCTCTTGGCGATGGTGATAATATCCGGCACGACGCCCTGCTGCTCGAAGCCCCAGAAATGATGGCCGAGCCGGCCATATCCGACCTGCACTTCGTCGGCGATGCAGACGCCGCCGCGGGCGCGCACTTCGGCATAGAGACCGGCAAGATAGCCGTCCGGCAGCGGAATGCCGCCGGCATTGCCATAGACCGGCTCGGCGATCACGCCGGCCAGTCCCTGGCCGCTATTGTCGATCGCCTGCAGTACCGGAATGGCACCGGCAAGATAGTCGCTGGCGCTTTCGGAGCCGCGGAATTCGCCGCGATAGGTGTTCGGCGCCGAGAGAGGGTGCACCCAGGCCGGGCGCGTCGAGAGCGCCTGCGGGTTGTCGGCGATCGAGGTGGAGACAGCGTCGCTTGCCACCGACCAGCCGTGATAACCTTCGAGCAGGCAAAGCATGTTGTGCGCGCCGCTATGCGCCCAGGCCAGCCGCAGTGCGAGGTCATTGGCCTCGGAACCGCTATTGACCAGAAACACCCGGTCGAGGCCCTCAGGGGCGAGTGCCGCCAGCCGTTCGGAAAACTCGGCCAGCGCCTCATAGTGGAAGCGCGAATTGGTGTTGAGCTTCAGCCACTGGTCGGCGATCGCATCGGCAAGCTGGGTATGGCCGTGGCCGAGGATGCTGACATTGTTGACCATGTCGAGATAGGCGCGGCCCTCGACATCGTACATATGCTCCTTCCAGCCGCGTTCCATCTGCGGCGGAGCGTCATAGTAGTTCTTCTGCGGCTTGGCGAAATGTGCCTTGCGCCGCGTCAGCAGCGCCGCCGTATCGGGCCTTGGGGCATTGCAGTTGTCGCCAAACAGGAGCGAGGGGGAAGGGCAGATTGCCGACCATGCGTCGGCATCGTGTGCCGTCGCAAAGAGCGGCGGTTCCAGGCCGTTGATAGTGCAAAGCTGGATACGCAGCCCGCCGAGCGAATTGCTGTCGCCGGAAACCGTGCCGATCGTCTGGCCCGCCTCGACCTCAGTGCCATCCTCGACCGATGGTTCTATACCGTCGAGATGCAGGCTGATGCCGTCGCCGATCAGCACCAGATGATGGTTCCTGAAATCGATCCGGCCGGCAAAAGGCGCGGCGACTGGATTGCCGCCGGAAAGGCAGATGTCGCTATGCAGAGCGAAGGTCGAATGCGGCTTGGCGCTCAGCGTGCTGGCGCGCGACAACCGGTATTCGCCGTAGCGCGTCGCGGCAACGCCGCTGTCATTGGCGACGCGGGCAAGCAGGCGCCAGTCCATCTCGGAATTCAGCCAGTTGCCGCCGGCGAAATGGCGGCTCTGAACGCCGAGATCGAGATAGGCGATGTCGGCTGTATTGATCTCGGGCAATAGCGCCTGCCAGCCCGAATTCTGCGGTAGCGATTGCTCGATGCCGCCGATCTTCTGGATCGCCGCTTCCATGAGCTCGAAGGGCACGGACATCGCGGTGTCGAAGATGATGCGCTCATGCTCCAGATTGTTGCGCGCGTAATCGTTCTCAGGATCGATCGAGATCTGCTGCTCGCCGCTAGCAACCAGGATCACGGCGCGGGCGACGATCAGCGGCCACAGCGCCTTCAGCTCCTCCGGTGTCAGCGGATAGGTCTCGTGATAGGCCTTGATCGCCGGCAGGATATAGAGCGGATCGCCATCGGCATGATGCAGCAGCGAGGCGCAGGTGACCGCGAGGTCGCCGACCAGCCAGCCGCGGATGATGTCGCCGAAATCGATGACGCCATCGGGGATCAGCCGCCCATGTGCGTCGGGCAGGCTGACGACATTGTCGTCGGTGACGTCGTGATGCACGGCCTGAACGCGAAGCGACGAGGCAAGTGGCTGGATGCGGCGCACGGCCAGCACCATCGTCTTGGCGATGCGGTCGCGGGCGGCACTATCGGTAATCGCCGACAGCAGTTGGACGGCGACGGGGCCGGCGCGACGCAGGTCCCATTGCAGGCTGCGCTCCAGGCCCGGATGCTCGAAATCGGCAAGCGCCTTTGCCAGCCGGGCGCAGAGTGCGCCAAGTGCTGCCACCGTGCTTTTCGGCAAATGCTTGCGATGCGTCAGGCTTTCGCCTTCGAGATATTCGAGAACGCGCACCTGATAGGTCTGGTCGCGTACGGTCACCGCGACGATCGCCTGCCCATCGGTCGACGTCAGCAGATGCGGAACGCGCGGCGCGCCTTCGATCGTATTGAGATGGTGGATCGCCGCGTTCTGCGCCTCGAGCTCAAGCGTCTCGTAGGCCATGTGGCAGATCTTCAGGACGAAGCGGCCGTTGCCGGTATCGAGCCGGTAATTGCGATCCTGCTGACTGCCGAGCTCGCTGATCGTGCCCGACAAGCCATAGTGGGTTTCGAGGATGCTTAAGGCTTCTTCCGGTGTCACGTCCGGTCGCGGCAGTTCCATACGATCGGTGAGCGCTTCATCGGTCATCGCATCCCCCAGGGCATGATTCGATTATTCACACTAAGCAGATAATCGAATGCATGCTATGGGCAAGCGTATGGCAACACGCCTTTCGGGCGCAATCAGCCCATACGTTCGGATGCATAGGAGCCCGGGCTCGCCGGGAACACCACCGTACGGTTGCCGTTCAGGAAGACGCGGTGGTGAATATGGGCGTGGATCGCCCGTGCCAGAACCTGGCTTTCGACATCGCGGCCGATCGAGACATAGTCGTCTGCCGACTGTGCGTGGGTGATACGGGCGGTGTCCTGCTCGATGATCGGGCCTTCGTCGAGATCGGCAGTGACGTAATGCGCCGTCGCGCCGATCAGCTTCACGCCGCGCTCGTAGGCCTGCTTGTAGGGGTTGGCGCCCTTGAAGCTCGGCAGGAACGAGTGGTGAATGTTGATGATCTTGCCAGACATCTTCCGGCACATCGCATCCGAGAGAACCTGCATGTAGCGGGCGAGCACGATGAGCTCGGTGCCGGTCTGCTCGACGAGATCGAGAAGCTGGCCTTCCGCCTGCGGCTTGTTTTCCTTCGTCACCTTGATGTGGTGGA
This sequence comes from Rhizobium sp. BG4, assembly GCF_016864575.1. Taxonomy (NCBI): domain Bacteria; kingdom Pseudomonadati; phylum Pseudomonadota; class Alphaproteobacteria; order Hyphomicrobiales; family Rhizobiaceae; genus Rhizobium; species Rhizobium sp. BG4. The sequence continues at coordinate 1,588,780 of NZ_CP044125.1, read as the reverse complement.
AGGGGATGTCGTGGTTCACGACGACCTTCTGGTATTCGAAATGGTTGGAGACGACGCCAACGATGTCGATCGGCAGCGCGCCGATCTTCCAGCGGTAGAGCAGGTCGTTCAGACAATGGCCGAAGCGCGACACCATCAGCAGCACCTTCATGCGGCTCTGGCCATCATGGATCTCGGCGTCCATCTCGAATTTCTCGGCGATCGGCTTGAAGCCTTCGACGAGTGCCGGCAGCTTCACGCCCTCCTCGGAGATGAAGCTGACGCGGGTGAAGAATTTGCCCGTGTCGAGGTCGTCGAACTGGCTGGAGTCGACGATGTTGCAGCCCTGCTCGGCAAGATAATTGGAAATTGCCGCCACGATCCCGCGCGTCGATTTGCACGTCACCGTCAAAACATAGTTGGTCATGTCCGTCTTCCCTCTCACGGCTTCGCCGGCAGGCTGCTTAGATCAAACGCCGCCCGCCGAACAGGCCGCGGCTCTTTCATTCATGCAACATTTTGCAAGGGAAGCCATCAAGCGCTTGCAAGGCCCCGCATCCTGTCGATGCTCATATAAATGACGCTAGCCTTAGGGAAAGTCCGTTCCGCCTGCGCCGTCGCATATCCCCGCCGCGCAGCTACCGGGCTGCGGCAGCCACCGGAACGGAAATAGGAGATGCAGCGCGCTGCTTTCCCTCATTGACCTTCAGGAAGCCGACGAGCAGCCAGGCAAGCCCGGCCGTCTTCATCGAGAAGATCGCGGTCGAGCCGATCATCAGGTTCAAGAACATGAAGAGTGACAGCGAGTGGCAGAGCCGCTTCTGGTTCGGTGTCTGCCCGGCCGGGAAGAAGGAGACGAAGAGCCAGAACAGGATCAGTCCGAAGATCGTTGCGCTGTATGTGATGAAGACATAGCCACTATCGACGTAGCCCAGCCCCTTTTCGAGCTCGAGACCGAGCGTCGCCGGGATGTCCATCGCGTTGATACTGCGGATCGTGCCACTGATGCGGCCGACGAAATCGTCGTCGTGGGCATTCGGCTTGAAGGCGTGGATGATGAAGCCGATGGCGATGATCCCCGGCATCATCAGGAAATCGAGGATCTTCGGCAGCCAGGGATAGATGACATAGCCGCCGAGGCAGACGATGCTGAAGATCAGCATCGTGCGCGTGTCGTTGGTGAGCAGGATCAGCACAACCGTCGCGATGAAGATCAACCGGTCGCCAAGCCTCAAGCGGTTGGAGAAACTGACGAGATAGATCACCATCACGCCGCAGAAATTCGCCAGCGACACCTGTTCGAGGAAGATCGAGGAGGAACGGTGGTCGATGATCCCGAAGGAGAAGCGGTCAGGAAAGCCGAGCGCGCCGCGGAACAGGCCTAGGTCGCTATAGGTCGCCCGCGGCACGCCGCGCGTATTCTCGAAATATTCGGCCGGATGGAACAGGGCCACATAGGCGGTGACCGAAACGATCTCGCAGATCAGCACCGAAAGCACGGCGATGCAGCAGATCTTGAACACGAGCTTCAAGGTCCGTTCGTTCGTCCAGCGCCCCATGACGACGAAGGCGAAGACGATCAGGATGTTGCGCAGATGATCGATATAGCCGGACCGGTTGATCACCATGACGTAGACCGTCAGCAGGATCGTCGCCAGCAGATAGCCGAGCGGCGCGAGGTCCTCTTCGAATATGCCTTTGCGCAGGATGAAGGCGAAGCTGTAGGCGAGGATCAGCATTTCGCTCATCACCACATAGGCGGGCGAAAGCGGCATGATGTTGTGATTGATGAAGGCGAGAATGGCATTGTAGGTCACCGCAAGCACGCCAGCGGCAAGAATGCCCCACTGGATCGGCTCCTTCGGTGCAATGCCAGTCTCAGTCATAGCGGTCACTCCGCCATCAGCCGGCAGGCAGCCTTGTCGGGCGCCGGTGCCTTGGCGGCGGCCTGTAGCGCGGCCAGCTGCTTGCGGTCCTTGCCGTCATGCGGCTGGACGTTCAGTGGCTCGGTCTCCGGCCACCAGTCTCCGGCAACCCAATAGGTCCAGCCCAGCCAGACGTCGCCATTGTCCTGCATCGCGCCGAGCACGTCTTTCAAGCCCGCGACGCATTCGGGTGCTTGCGACACGCCGAATTCGCCGAGCAGCAGCTTGGTATCGTTCTTCCGCGCCCAGTCCGACATATCGAGGATTGCCTGCTTGGCTTTGTCGTTGCCGGAGCATTCGTCCTTGGTGCCGGAGGAGTCGCTGTCGAAATATTGATGAACCTCGTAGCCGAAATTCTTGCGGGCATCCTTGATGTCGAGCATGACGGTGCCGTTGGCGTCGTCATCGCCGCTCTGCCAGGAATGCGCGCCGGTCCAGCGCGTGCCGGGTACGAGGATATAATTGTTGGCGCCGACGGCACGGATGCCGCGGATCGCGGTATTGGCCGCCTCCAGCCATTTCTTGGCGGAGATATCGTGCGGTTCGTTCATCAGGCCAAAGACGACATCCGGCTGGTCCGAGAACTCGGCCGCAAGCCGCGTCCAGAAATCCGCAAAGGCAAGCGTCGTCACCGGCGCCGTACCGATCTGCACCTTCTTGTAATAGGCGTAGTTATGCGGATCGAGGATGATCGTCATCTTGTGCTTGCGCAGCAGCGCGACCGTATCCTTCAGCCGCTGCAACTCGTCCTCGTTCAGCGATTGCCCGAGCTCCGGCTGCAGCCGCTCCCATTGGAAGGGCAGGCGAACGGTGTTCATGCCCTTCTTCTGGAAATAGGCGATCGTCTCCTCCGAAGGATAGGCATAGTCCTTGAAGACGGTGCCGCCCGGCTCGCCGAATTCGGCGCCGGAAAGGTTGATGCCGCGAAGGCAAGGCCCCGCAGCGCCGGCCGCATGCGCCTGCAAGGGCAGCAGTGTCGCGGCGATCGTCAGCAGGCGGCGCCATTTGGAGGATGAGGCTCTCAATTGCTTTCCCGTGGTTTCAGCAGCGGCGGCTAATATCGGTGCCTCCATCTTAACGGTCCGTTAGCTAAGGATTTCTAAAATTCGCCTACCCTCGCTGCACTCTGCCGGCGGGTGACGAGAGCGCTGATGAGCCAATTCGACAGGAACAGGGTAAGCCGCTTGCCGGGCTGGCGAAGCTACGAGCCTGCGCAGACCGCGCCTGAGGCAGCGCGCCCGCGTTCCCCTGTCCTGCGCCCGTCCGACTTTGCCAAGGCACCACCACCCGCTCCCGAACCGCAGATCCGCCACGAAGAGCCCGCTGCCCCACCGCCGCTGCCGCCCGTGACCGAGCCTGTTGCCGCAGCCCCTCGCGTCGAAGCCGCACCGGTTGCTATCATCACAGCCGAAGAGCCGCTGCTTGACGTGCGCTCGGCGATCTTCGCGATCTGGAACCGCAAGCTGATGATTGCCGGTCTGGCCGTCCTCGGCGCGGTTGCCGGTGCGGCGGTCCTGCCGATGCTGCCGCAGAAATTCACGGCGACGACGAGCCTCTATTTCGATCCGCGGCAGATCGGCTTGGCTGATCCGGCTGCCCAGCAATCGACGATCTCGCCGGAGATGATCTCCTCGATGATCGACAGCCAGGTGCAGATCCTGACCTCCGGCAACGTCCTGAAGCGCGTCGCCGATACGCTGAAGCTCAATCAGGACCCGGATTTCAACGGCGGCCGCACCGATGACGCGGCCGTCATCACCGCGCTGCAGAAGTCGCTGACCATCGCCCGCCAGACCGGCACCTATGTCGTGTCGCTGACAGCCGTGACCCATGACCCCGAAAAGTCCGCCAGACTGGCCAACCAAGTCGTCGCCTCCTTCATGCAGGAGGAAAGCAGCGCCTCGACCGGCCTCTACGAGAACACCACCGCAACGCTCGACACCCGCCTGACCGACCTGCGCAAGCAAGTGCAGGATGCCGAACAGGCGGTCGAGACCTTCCGCGCCGACAACGACATGTCGGAGACCGACGGCAAGCTGATCTCCGACCAGCGCCTCGCCTCTCTCAATACGCTGCTCGTGACGGCACAGGACAAGACGATCCAGGCGAAGGCCCGCGCCGATGCCGCCCAGAACATGAGCTTCGAAGCGATCGTCGCCAGCGGTCCGAACGACAGCGGCGCTTCCTCCGTCAATTCGGCTCTCGCCAGCCTGCGCCAGCAATATGCGACGCAGGCGGCCATCGTCGGCAGCCTCGAAAGCCAGATGGGTGCGCGTCATCCGCGCCTCCAGGCCGCTCGCTCCTCGCTGCAGAGCATCCAGGACGAGATCAAGGGCGAACTGCAGCGCATGGTGACCTCGGCCAAGACTGAGTACGACCAGGCGAAGAAGGCGGAAGACGCCGTTTCCAAGGAACTGAATATCCAGAAGGCGCTGCAGGCGACAGCTTCCGACAAGCAGGTCGAGCTCAACGAGTTGCAGCGCAAGGCGACCGCCGTCCGCAACATTTACGAGACGTTGCTGAAGCGCTCCAGCCAGACGGCCGAAGAGCAGAACCTGCCGCAGAGTAATATTCGCGTGATCTCGCAGGCAGAGCCGCCGGTAAAGCCGGATGGTCCCGGCAAGAAGACGCTGATGATCGCAGGCCTGATCGGCGGGCTTTTCGGCGGTTTCGCGCTGGGTGCAGCGCTTGCCATTCTGGCCGCGCTGTTCGCTCACCCTGTCATCCGCGGCTATTTCCGCCGCGCTTGATGCGGCCCTGTCTTCATCCTACATCAGATGTCAGGTTCCGTGGCTCAATGCCGGGAGAAATGAACATGCGCATGCTGTCATCGATCGTGATTGCCGCCTTCGCCTTTGCGGCCATTGTGCCGCTGCAGGCCTCGGCGACCGATTGGGCGCGCGCGGGCAAGGCCGATGTTCAGCCGCTCTATCCTTATACCGATCTTCCCGGCGTCAAGGCTCAGCCTGACAAGAAGGATGAAGAGCAATATGCCTGCCACACCGAGACCGGCCATGTCCGCCGCGACGGTGACTGGATCTTCCGTTCCGGCGGCACGCCGACGATCGTCTACGTTTGCGATCGCGATGGCCAGATCAGCCAGGGCACGCAGGTTCCCCTGCGTGGCCATTATCAGCCGGTGCGCTGATCAGGCGCTGCGTGCAAAATAGCGCGCAATCAGATGATCGAGTGAAAGCCGCCCCGGCCCGCCGGCGATGATTACCAGAAAGCAGACAGCCCATGTGCCATGGGTGGGCCATGCATCCGGATAGACGAAGATCTCGATCACCAGCGTCATGCCGAGCAGCGCCAGCGCAGAAAGCCGACTGGCGAGACCGATGACCAGCAAGAGCGGAAAAAAGTGCTCGGCAAAGGCCGCCAGATGCGCCGCCAGCCACGGATCGACGAAGGGCAGCTTGTACTCGGTCTGGAACAGATAGACGGCATTGTCGGTGACGTACCAGCCATCCACCTTCGTCTGCCCCGACTGCCAGAACACTGCGGCAATCGAAAGCCGGGCGACCGTCGCGATCAGATCGTGCGGGATCATCCCGAAAGCCGTCATCAGGCTGTGGACCCGATAGGCAAGGCCGCTGCCCGAGGGCGTGGCAAGCGTCATATCCTCATTCATGGTCGTCTCCTGTCGAAAGGTCCGAGAAGGCGCCGGCTTGCAGCGCTCCGGCAAGATTGGCGGAAAGGTCGAAATCCGGCGCCGCCGCAAAGGCTGCGCCCGCGGCGGCAGCAAGCGTCGAGCCGCTGAGCAATGCTTCGAGAAATGCAGCACCCCCGGGCGGCAGCCGGTGTACCTCGACGATCATCTGCGGCCTGACGATGAGCGCGTCCTCGCCATGCCAGTCGTCGATCGGCGCAAAGGCCATCTCGCCGGCATTCATCGCCCATATGGTCACCGTTGGATGGACGGAGCGGAGGATGGATGCGGACGGGTGCGGCGTTAACACCAGCGACGCGAGTTGCCCTTCTTCGAGCAGCGCCAGGCGATCGGCGGCGAGCGGTGCCGCATCTGCCGCGTGATAGGCTATGCCGCGCGCCGCTTCCAGCCGGATAACATCGGCGAGATAGGCGATTTCCCGTGCCGGCTCGAAAGCCTCGACGAAATCGGCAAAGCCATCGCCATAGGAAAGCAGTAGCGGCGAGCGCGGCGGATGCAGACAGATAAACTCGTAGGCCATGCCGGCGAAGAACTCCTCGCCTACGATCTTCTCGGCAACCGGAAAGCGGGATGCGACGGCGCCGATCAGCCCCGAGACGACATTGTTGCGATAGACGCCGAAGCGCCGCAGCGGGCGTGCCGCATTCCAGGCGGCGATCCCTTCGGGAACCGGCAGCGCGCTATCCCGTAGCGCTACCGCGAATTGCTCTTGTGTGATGGTAGCCATGACACGCCTCAGGCCGCCCGCAGCCGCGCGGCGCGATCGAGGATCGCTCCCGCGGCCTCAGCTTCGGAGCGCAGGACCGGCCATTCCGGCACGTCGTTGTCCCATTCGATCAGGCTGGCGATCGGCCCCGTCCGGGCAATCAGTTCTTCGTAGAGCGCCCACACCGGGTCCTTGACCGGCGTGTCGTGCGAATCGATCAGCAGTGGCGCACCTTCGTCATCCGTCGTTTCCGAATGACCGCTGAGATGGATCTCGCGCACCCATTGCACCGGGAAGCGGGCGAGATAGTCGCGCGGGTTCATGTTGTGATTGGTGGAGGCGACGAAGACGTTGTTGACGTCGAGCAGCAGCCCGCATCCGGTCTGCCTGACGATCTCCGCCAGGAATTCGGTCTCTTCGAGCGTGCTTTCCTCGAACAGAAGATAGGTCGCCGGATTCTCGAGCAGCATCTGCCGCTTCAGCGCGTCCTGCACCTGGTCGATATGATCCGCAACGCGCGACAGCGTTTCAGATGTGTAGGGCAGGGGCAGGAGGTCGTTGAGGAATACCGTGTCATGCGTCGACCAGGCGAGATGCTCCGAAAAGCTCTCCGGCTCATAGCGATCGCAGACGGTCCTCAGCCGCTGCAGATGATCCTGATCGAGCGGCTGCATTGAGCCGATCGACAGGCCGACGCCATGGATCGACAAAGCGTAGTCCTCGCGCAGCTTGCCGAGCTGCGCATGCGGCGGACCGCCTGCGCCCATATAGTTCTCGGCATGCACTTCGAAGAAGCCGACCGGCTGGGGTGCTGCGATGATGCTGGCAAAATTTTCGGGCTTGAAACCGATGCCGGGACGGCGGGGCAATGCGGAGGGTTTCATCCTGTCTCTCCTGAAGTTGGGTTGGCGGCGCCGTCTCGGCGCCGCCTGCTGTTTGCAACCGGATCAGGCCGGAGCCGGACCCTGCGTCAGCGAGCCAGTGCCATCGGGCGTCTTCATCGACGTGCAGGTTCCGGCCGGAACGAGCTTCCAGGCGTTCTTCTGGTAGTCGATCTTCGCCGTGCCGGCGCAGGTCGTGCCGGGGCCGGCAGCGCAATCGTTCTGCCCCTTGAGCGCGATGCCGTAGCACTTCTCCTTGGCGGCATCCTGGGCCGAAGCGGTCTGGACGCTGCCGATCAGCGTCAGCGCGGTGGCGACCGAGGCTGCAAAGACGGTGGCGGGGAGTTTGGTCATGGTCTTCTCCGGTATCTCTTGGTTTCTGGGGGCGGTGGAGCCGATCAGGCCGGCGTCAGCATGCCGTGGCCCTTCGGCGTCTTCATCGACGTGCAGGTGCCGGCCGGGACCAGCTTGAAGGACATCTTGTCGTAGCTGACAGTCGACTTGCCGGCACAATCGTGCTTGCCGGCGGCGCAATCGTTCTGGCCCTTGAGGGCAACGCCGTAGCACTTCTCCTTGTTGTCGGCGGCCGAGGCAGCGGGGGCTGCGATGGTTGCGAGCGCCGAAGCGATGGAGCCGGCCAGTGCGAGCGTAACGATGCTGTTCTTCATTGTTTCATCTCCGTAGAATGGCGAGCCGTGATTGGCTTGCACTGAGGGCTACGGAGGCGTGGCAGCTGTTGTTACACGGCTCCCACGATTTTTTTACGGGACGCGCCCTTGCCGTTTACGCGATGGCAAGCGAAAAGCCTGAAAACAAAGGCGTGTGAGGCCTGTCTGAAATATTTCTGCCCGGGCGGTAACAAAAACGTGTGGTCCTCCGTAGAGGATTATGTCGGGTGAAACATTCGGCGCGTGAAGAGGAATGGGCAGGCTGGATGCGCAGCGCCATGGATGGCGATACGCAGGCCTATCATCGCTTCCTTTCCGCCGTCACGCCGCACCTGCGCGCCATGGCGCGCCGCCGCTGCGATCAGTTCGGCGCGCCGGCGAGCGAGGCGGAAGATGTCGTGCAGGAAGTCCTGCTTGCGGTGCATCTGAAGCGCGGCTCGTGGGATCCGGCACGCCCGATCGGCCCGTGGCTGTCGACGATCGTGCGCAACAAGCTGATCGACAGTCTGCGCCGCCGCGGCCGCCATATCGACGTGCCGATCGACGACGTGATGGCAACGCTTGAGGCGGAAGAGCAGGCGGGCAATCTCGACCGGCTCGATGCCGAACATATGCTGGAGCGGCTGAAAGACCCGCAGCGCGATATCGTCCGCTCGATCTCGATCGAGGGGGCGGGCATCCGCGAGACGGCCGAGAGGCTGAAGATGACAGAGGGTGCGGTGCGTGTTTCCCTGCACCGGGCGCTGAAGGCGCTGGCGGCCCTATACCGGAGTGAGACGCGTGAAGACCGATGACCTGATCAGCATGCTTGCAGCCGATGCGCCGGTGCGATCCCGCCTCGGTCCGCTGCTCAGCCGCGCGCTCGTGGCGGGCGTCGTCATCTCGGCGGTTCTGCTGCTCTCCACCATCGGCATCCGCCGCGACATGGGAACGGCAATCGAAACCGCCCGCGTGCTCTTCAAGATCGTCACCACGCTGACGCTCGCAGTCACCGCCTGCGGCCTCGTCTTCCGCATCGGCCGCCCCGGCGTTCCCTTGAAGCTTGCGTCCCTGGCTCTGCTGCTGCCGCTGGCACTGGTGATCGCCGGCGTCGCAACGGAACTGACGGCCATTCCGGAAGACGCCTGGCGCGCAGCGCTGCTTGGCCGCAACGCCGCCTTCTGCGTCTTCTTCATCCCGGTATTGTCACTGGCCCCGCTCGCAGGCTTTCTCTGGGCGCTGAAGAATGCCGCACCGGCAAATCCCACCCTCGGCGGCGCCGTCGCAGGTCTCGCCTCGGCCGGCCTTGCCGCAGCGCTCTACGCCTGGCATTGCCCCGACGACAGTCCGCTTTTCCTGGCGACCTGGTACACGACCGCCACCGCCGCCGTAACGGCACTCGGCGCTATCATCGGATCACGATATCTGCGGTGGTGAGGAGGAGAAAACAGCAGACTGAAAAAGCCGTTGGTACCGGCTTAAGCTGCTAATTTTCAATGGGAATGGTGCCCAGAAGAGGACTCGAACCTCCACACCCTTTCGGGTACCAGCACCTGAAGCTGGCGCGTCTACCAATTCCGCCATCTGGGCGACGGAGAGCCATGTACGGGGGTGGCCTCCGACTGTCAACTGGCTTTTTGAAGTTTTCCTGACAGTCGGCAAAAAAGATTGTGACGATCCCCACAGAACCGCATTCACGGCGAACTGATTGCCAGTTTTTCTCGGCTCGGATTTTCTTGGAGCGCGCGTTGCCTATATAAAAGTGATGGGAAAGGAATCATCCATGTCCGCTTTGCGCAGTGCCGTGATCGCCTCCATCGCCCTCCTCATGCCGCTTGCTGCCAAGGCAGAGCCGGCATTCGGCCAGCTGTCGGGGCGAGGCCCGGTCGTCAATACGCAGTCGACCTATTGCGATTATCGCGGCTGCTTCGGCTTCGGGCCGCGGCAATGGCACCGCCCGGCCTATGTGCAGCCGAATTACCGGCCGCCGACGGCGAGGGGGCCGACCTATTATCAGCCGAGGACGCAGGCGCGTCCGCAGCTCACCTATGATCCGCCGCCGATTCGCACCTTGCGCCCCGCCGCCAAGGATCCGCGCATGCATGTCGAGTGGTGCCGCAATCAGTACCGGACTTACAATCCAAAAACCGATCGCTTCGTCACCTATCAGGGCATCTACCGCACCTGCAATTCGCCCTTCGACTGAACCTCAGCTTTCCAGCGAGGCGCGGTCGGTATGGCCGAGATCGCGGCCGGGCTCGATGATGTCGCGCACGCGCTGCTTCAGTTCCTTCGGTCCCGGAAACCCGCCGTCGCGCTTGCGCTCCCAGATCAGGTCGCCGTTGACGCGGATCTCGAAATTGCCGCCGGTTCCGGGAATGAGTGCCACTTCGCCGAGGCCGTCGGTAAAGGTCTGCAGCAGCTCCTGCGCCATCCAGCCGGCGCGCAGCAGCCAGTTGCACTGGGTGCAGTAGAGAATGGTGACGCGGGCCTTTTCGGTCATGGGGAGTTTCCTTTCGCCTTTGCTCCGGTTTAGGAGTTTCGTCAGAAGCGCGCAATCTTGCCGCTTGCATAGCCGGTCGGCGCATGGTCACACTCGGCCATGGAATCGAGGAGAGAATGATGCGGGTCGCCGTCGTCGAGAACATGCCGAACACCCATATCGGCGCGCTGGGCACTGCCCTTGCCGAGGCAGGCGCCGCGATCGACTGGTACCGCCCGTGGAGCGATGGCGCCCTGCCGGCCGGCCCGGAAGCCTATGATGCGCTCGTCGTGCTCGGCGGCGAACAGAGCGCCGTCGATGACGCGGACTATCCCTATCTGCCGGCGCTTGCTGCCCTGATGCGAAGCTACGGCGACGCTGAAAAATCCGTTCTCGGCATCTGCCTTGGCAGCCAGGTTCTGGCGCGCGGCTATGGCGGAGAAAACATCCTGAACGGCACCCGCGAATTCGGCTGGAAGCCTGTCGACGTGACCGGCGAAGGCCGGGCCGATCCCCTGTTCGAGGATCTCGGAGACGCTTTTCCGATTTTCGAGTGGCATTCCGACACGTTCACGCTGCCCGCCGGTTCCGTGCGGCTGGCATCGACGGAAGCCGTGCCGAACCAGTGCTTCCGGATCGGCAGGGCCGTCTACGGCGCCCAGTTTCATTTCGAGGCGGATTCGTCCGTTGTCGATCGCTGGAATGTCGAGTTTCGCGAGTTGGCCGAGGTGCTCGAGCCCGGCTGGCATGAGCGTTTCCCGCAGACATCGGCCAGATATTCCGCCGATGCCGATCGTGCCGGCCTGGCGCTCGCCCGCGCTTTCGTGCGAACGATCAGGCCCTCTGTTGAGGCGCAGGATGCTGCCGATAGTCGCCTGAGCGCCTGAGCATGGCGAGCGAAGCCGAAAAGATGGCGGCGGGCGAATGGTATTGCTGCCTCGATGCCGAGCTCGACGACCTGCGCGTCAAGACCCGGCGCGCCGTGCATCAGCACAACACGATGCCGCCGGATGAGCGCGGCATGATGGCGCCGGCACTCAGGGCGCTTTTCCGCGAGGTCGCGGACAGCACCTTCATCGAAGCGCCGTTCCACTGCTCCTATGGCATCAATCTCAGCCTCGGCGAGCGCGTCTATCTCAATGCCGGCTGCACCATTCTCGATTCCGGCCGTGTCAGCATCGGCGATCGCTCGATGCTTGGCCCCGGCGTGCAGATCTATTGCGCCGACCATCACAGGGATGCCGAGTTGCGCAGCCAAGGGATCGAGATCGCCCGTCCGGTGACGATCGGCCGCGATGTCTGGATCGGCGGCGGCGCGATCATTCTGGGCGGCGTCACGATCGGCGATGGCGCCATTGTCGGCGCGGGTTCTGTGGTGACGAGGGATGTTGCGGCAGGCGCAACCGTCGTCGGAAACCCGGCCCGGCCGGTCAGGCGCGACTAGCGCTGGAAGCGCCGCTTTGCCGGCCTAGATCAGAAAGACAACAGGAGGATAGGATGAGCGAGAACGCGTTGCCCTGGGAGGGCGGTTGCCGTTGCGGCCAGGTGCGGCTGAAGATCAGTGCCAAGACGCTGCTGACCATGGCCTGTCACTGCACAGGCTGCCAGAAGATGTCGTCGAGCGCCTATTCGCTGAGCGCCGCCGTTCCCACGGAAGGCTTCGAGGTGACCAAGGGCGAACCCGTCATCGGCGGCCTGCACGGCCCGGAGGCCCACCACTATTTCTGCCCGAACTGCATGACCTGGATGTTCACCAAGCCCGAAGGCATGGATTGGTTCGTCAACGTCCGCCCGACCATGCTCGACGATCTCGGCTGGTTCACCCCGTTCATCGAGACCTGGACGAGCGAGAAGCTTGCCTTCGCCGAGACTGGCGCCAGGCATAGCTATCCGGCGCTGCCTGAGATGGATGCCTATGAGGGGCTGGTGAAGGAATATATGGCGCAGGAAATCTAGAACGTGCGGTAGCGCGCCAGCGGCAGTCCATACGTCTCGACGTACGCATTCTCTTCCGCGATCGCCTCTGCATTTTCGGTGAGCCAGAGCCGCTCTCGTTCTTCACGAGGAAGCGTTGCATCATCGCTTGTCGGGCGGCTTGCGATTGGTACTTCGTCCGTTTCCGGGTGCTGCTTATCTATAGCCATGGCACAACTCGAAAAGAGAATGGCGCAATCTAGCCTGACCACGAATTTATGACGCAATCGCTGACCGAGCACAACGTGGCGAAATAAAAAGGGAGGCGCGAGCCTCCCCTGTCACATCCAGCCAAAGCGGCTGATTACTCGTCGCCCATCTTGAGCGCTGCGATAAACGCTTCCTGCGGGATTTCCACCTTGCCGAACTGGCGCATGCGCTTCTTGCCTTCCTTCTGCTTTTCCAGAAGTTTGCGCTTGCGGGTGGCGTCGCCGCCGTAGCACTTGGCCGTCACGTCCTTGCGCAGCGCCGAGATCGTCTCGCGGGCAATGACGTTGCCGCCGATCGCGGCCTGGATCGGGATCTTGAACATATGCTTCGGGATCAGGTCCTTCAGCCGCTCGCACATGTCGCGGCCGCGCTTTTCGGCGGAGGTGCGGTGAACGAGCATGGAAAGCGCATCGACCGGCTCGCCGTTGACGAGGATCGAAAGCTTGACGAGGTTGCCTTCGCGGTAGCCTTCGAGGTGATAGTCGAACGAGGCGTAGCCCTTGGAGATCGACTTCAGGCGGTCGTAAAAGTCGAAGACGACTTCGTTGAGCGGCAGCTCGTAGGTCACCATGGCGCGCGTGCCGACATAGGTCAGCTCGGTCTGGATGCCGCGGCGGTCCTGGCAGAGTTTCAGGATGCCGCCGAGATAATCGTCAGGCGTCATGATCGTCGCCTTGATCCACGGCTCCTGGATTTCCGCGATCTTCACCACGTCGGGCATATCGGCCGGGTTATGCAGCTCGCGCTCCGAACCATCCGTCATCGTCAGCTTGTAGACGACCGACGGTGCGGTAGCGATCAGGTCGAGATCGAATTCGCGCTCCAGGCGCTCTTGGATGATTTCGAGATGCAGCAGGCCGAGGAAGCCGCAGCGGAAACCGAAGCCGAGAGCGGCGGACGATTCCATTTCGAAGGAGAATGATGCGTCGTTGAGGCGAAGCTTGCCCATCGCTGCGCGCAGGTCTTCGAAGTCGGCCGCATCGACCGGGAAAAGGCCGCAGAAGACGACCGGCTGGGCCGGCTTGAAGCCCGGCAGGGCTTCGGCGGTCGGGCGCTTGTCTTCGGTGATCGTGTCGCCGACGCGGGTATCGGCCACTTCCTTGATCGAGGCGGTGATGAAGCCGATCTCGCCGGGGCCGAGGCTGTCGACATTGACCATCTTCGGCGTCAGCACGCCGATGCGTTCCACCTGATACTTGGCATCCGTGCCCATCATGCGGATCGTCTGGCCCTTGGTCAGGACGCCGTCGATAACGCGCACGAGAACCATGACGCCGAGATAGGTGTCGTACCAGCTGTCGACGAGCAGCGCCTTCAGCGGCGCCTTCTCGCCTCCGGGGCTCTTCGGCGCCGGCAGCTTCTGGACGATGGCTTCGAGAACGTCGGGAATGCCGAGGCCGGTCTTGGCCGAAATCAGCACGGCTTCCGAAGCGTCGATGCCGATCACTTCCTCGATCTGTTCCTTGATGCGGTCGGGCTCGGCCGCCGGAAGGTCGATCTTGTTGAGCACGGTGACGAGCTCGTGGTTGTTATCGATCGCCTGATAGACGTTGGCGAGCGTCTGGGCTTCGACGCCCTGCGACGCGTCGACGACGAGCAGCGAGCCTTCGCAGGCCGACAGCGAGCGCGAGACTTCATAGGCGAAGTCGACGTGGCCGGGGGTGTCGATCAGGTTCAGGATATAGGTCTCGCCATCCTTGGCCTTGTAGTGCAGACGCACGGTCTGGGCCTTGATGGTGATGCCGCGCTCGCGCTCGATATCCATGTTGTCCAGAACCTGCTCGGACATCTCGCGCTCGGCAAGTCCGCCCGTCGTCTGGATCAGGCGGTCGGCAAGCGTCGATTTGCCGTGGTCGATATGGGCCACGATCGAGAAATTGCGGATATGGGAAAGCGGAGTCGTCGAATTGGTGCTCATGGGCGCCATATAGCAGCGCCTTCCCCTGCCGCATAGGGGAAAAGCAGGACTTTGTTTAGGATAAGTTGCGGCGCAGAATGCCTCTTGATTCCATCATCGGATCCTGTATTTCTCTTATAGTAGAAATTTGGGGATTGAATGGAAGACGAACTCGAAGCCGCCATCGGCGCCAGGATCCGCAAGCTCCGGCTGGAAAAGGGGCTGACGCTGGATGATCTCGCCACCAGCTCCGGCGTCAGCCGGGCGATGATCTCGCGCATCGAGCGCGCCGAGGCGAGCCCGACTGCATCGCTGCTGGCGCGGGTCTGCGCCGCGCTTGGCCTGTCGCTCTCGACCTTCTTCGCCGGGCAGGACGAAGATGCCTCGCCTCTCGCCCGCCGCCACGAGCAGCAGGTCTGGCGCGATCCGGAGACCGGTTATGTCAGGCGCTCCGTCTCGCCGCCCGGCACCGCTTCGGAGGTCGATATCGTCGATGTCGAGTTTCCGCCCGGTGCCCGCGTCAGCTTCCCGCCGCATGCCGCAAGCCATGGCATGACCCAGCATATCTGGGTGTTCGAAGGCGAGATGGAGATGACGGCGGGCGAGAAGGTTCACCACCTCTTCGCCGGCGATTGCCTCTTCATGCCTGTCGGCGAGGGTCACGTCTTCTACAATCCAACCAGCAAGCCCGCCCGCTATTGCGTCGTGCTCAGCCGCAGCACGCGATGATGTCTCAGGAGAATACCATGTCCGCCATCCGCATCTTGAACGCCACTGAGGCCCGCGCCGCCATTCCCGATCTCTGCGAGGTGCTCGCCGATTGCGTCGAAGGCGGTGCCTCCGTCGGCTTCATGCAGCCCTACACCGCGGCCGATGCGCTGCCCTATTGGCAAGGCGTCGTGGAGTCCGTCGAGGCCGGAGCCAATCTCCTCGCCATCGCTGAAATCGACGGCCGTGTCGTCGGCACCGTCCAGGTCGGCTTCGCCTCCATGCCCAACCAGCCGCATCGTGGCGACCTGAAGAAGCTGCTCGTCCACCGCTCCGCCCGCGGCAGGGGCATCGCGCGGCTCTTGATGGAGGCGATCGAACAGGAAGCGGCCCGCCACGGCAAGCATCTGCTGGTGCTCGACACGGCAACCGGCAGCGATGCCGAAGCCATCTACCCCCGCCTCGGCTGGGAACGCGCCGGCGTTATCCCGGATTATGCCCTCTGGCCCGACGGCGGCTACTGCGCCACGACGCTGTTTTACAAACGGGTCGCTGCGTGAGGCGCTGAAGCCATTGACGAATCGGCGCTTCGCCGCGCCTTATCCGGACAACGAACAGGGGATACCGCACGATGCGCGTCATTTATTCCGAAGATCACAAGCTGCGTGACGCGAAGACGGAGCTGCACAATGGGCAGCTGGTCACGCCCTTCGAAGGGCCGTTTCGTGCGGAGTGGATTCTCGATGCCGTGCAGGCTGCCGGTTTTGCCGATGTCGTGGCGCCCGAGCGTCATGGTCTCGAAATCGCGATAAAGGTCCATGACCGCGGCTATCTCGAATTCCTGTCAAAGGCCTGGGACATGTGGAAGGCGACGGGTGCAGCAGGCGAGGCGATCCCGACATCCTTTCCGGTTCGCCGGTCGACGCTCCGGATTCCCAACGATATCGACGCGCTGCTCGGCTATTATGCCAATGCTGCCGAAACGGCGATTACCGACGGTACCTATCAGGCGGCTGTCGCCTCGATGCAATGTGCGGTCACCGGCGCCGACTGGCTGAATGCTGGAAACCGTTTTGCCTTTTCGCTCTGCCGCCCGCCCGGCCATCATGCCGGTATCGATCTCTTCGGCGGCTATTGCTTCATCAACAATGCCGCGGTCGCGGCTCAACGCCTGCTTGATCTCGGCGCGAGGAAGGTGGCGATCCTCGACGTCGATTTCCATCATGGCAATGGCACGCAGGATATCACCTACCGCCGCGGCGACATCTTCTTCGCCTCGCTGCATGGCGAGCCGGCCGATGCCTTCCCGTATTTCTGGGGCTATGCCGACGAAATCGGCGAGGGCGCCGGAGAGGGCAGCAATGCCAACTATCCGCTGCCGCGCGGAACGGCCTGGAGCGAATGGGCGGCAGCCCTCTCGGATTCGCTCGCCCGCATCAAGGCTTTCGGCGCCGAGGCGATCGTCGTGTCGCTCGGTGTCGATACGTTCGAGCGCGATCCGATTTCCTTCTTCAAGCTGAATTCCGATGATTTCACCCGCATGGGCGCGATGATCGCCGCATCCGGTCTGCCGGTGCTGACCTGCATGGAGGGCGGCTATGGCGTGCCCGAGATCGGCCTCAACGTCGCCAATGTCCTGACGGGCCTGGAGGCTTAGCCGGCTTGGACGAGGAAACGCCAGCATCCGATATTCCGACGCCGCGCATGTTCTCATGGGCGCGCAATTCGGCGATCTATCGGCTCGAGCGGCGCATGCATACGGAAAAGCAGCTCTACGACGCGATCGCCCGAAAGGCGCGCGAGAAGTTCGAGGATATCAGCGAGGCGCAGGTCAAGGCGCTCGCCGATTCCGCCGTCAAGTTCGCTTATGACAACAAGGCGATCGACGACACCGCCTATGCCGAGATCGGAACGCGCTCGGGCATGCGCAGCGGCAAGTCGAAGCGCGCCATCGCCCAGAAACTGTCGCAGAAGGGCGTCGCCAAGGCGACGGTGGCGGCGGCCGTTGCTGAAGCCGACGATTTCTACGCCGCGCTGGTTCTCGCCCGCAAACGCGCCTTCGGGCCATTCCGCAAATGCGAGCTCGACGAGAAGCGCCAGACGAAGGAACTCTCGGCCTTCGCGCGCGCCGGCTTCAGCTTCGAACTCGGCAAGCGGATCTTTAGCATGCAGCGCGAAGAGGCCGAGGAGGCGCTCGACGAACGGCGCCATCTCTAGGACCGATCGACATTCAGTCGATTGGCCCTAGCCATGAAGTCCGCTGACCCTTTCCATCAGAAGTTTGAATTTGTCCCGCGCGCACTGCCGCCGTAAGCAGGGCGGAAATGGGGAGAGGGATCATGGGCGCACAGCCTGACAATACGGTGGTGAATGGCGGCGAGGCGGCTCCGTCATCGGGAAGCGTCGCATCGGGCGCTCTGATGTGCCTGCTCTCCATGTCGTCGATCCAGTTCGGTGCAGCCCTTTCCGCGCCTGCAATCGCCGCCTACGGCCCGGCCGGTGCGTCTTGGCTGCGTCTCGTCTTTGCGGCGTTGATCCTCGCGCTGGTCGTCCGTCCACCGGTTCTCAGATATAGCCGCGAACAGTGGATCAGTGCGCTCGTCCTCGGCACGACGACGGCGCTGATGACCATATCCTTTTTCGCCTCGATCCAGCGCATCCCGCTCGGCCTTGCCGTGGCGATCGATTTTCTGGGGCCTCTCTCGGTGGCAACCTTCGGCTACGGGCTGACGCGCCGCCTGATCTGGCCGGTCATTGCGGCCGCGGGCGTTCTGTTTCTGGCTTATGACGGCGAGGGCTGGGTGGGCAACCTGCCCGGCGTCCTCTTCGCCGCCGGGGCCGGAACGGGCTGGGCGATCTATATCCTGCTGACGAAAAAGGTCGGCGCCGCCTTTAAGGGGCTGGAGGGACTGTCGATGTCTCTCCTTGTTGCCGCCGTCGTCGCAACGCCGTTCGGTTTCATGGGTGCCGTGCCAAAGCTCGACGGCTTCGGGTTGATCGAGATGGCAGGCCTCGCCATCCTCGTGCCGCTGCTGCCCTATACGCTTGAAATGATCGCGCTGCGGCGCATGCCCACGGCGTCCTTCGGCATTCTGATGAGCCTCGAGCCGGCGATTGGCGCCTTGGCAGGCTTTATCATCCTGATGCAGCCGATGACGCTGCTGCAGATGATGGGAACGGCGCTCGTCGTTGCCGCAAGCGCCGGCGCCACCTTCATGTCGGCCAAGAGCTGATCAGGCCCGTTTCAGGCTCGGATCGTCGATCGCCGGATTGTAGAACAGCGACAGCGTCAAGCTGCGCGCGATGCGCTCGGCCGTCGCCATGAACCAGGCCTTCGCCTCCGGGTTCGGCGCGATATCGTCGAGCGTCGCGGAAAACAGCGCCAGCCATTTCGGAAAGAGTTCCGGCGTCATGTTGGCGACGCCGACATGCGCCTGTACCGGCTTTCCGCCGTAAGCGCCGCTGCGGAAGGCGACCGAGGACCAGAAGCTCTTCATCTTTTCCATATGCTCCGGCCAGCGGCCCGAAAGCCGCGCGTCGAAAACCGGCCCGAGTTCCGGA
The DNA here is from genome assembly GCF_016864575.1 of Rhizobium sp. BG4. Classification (NCBI taxonomy): domain Bacteria; kingdom Pseudomonadati; phylum Pseudomonadota; class Alphaproteobacteria; order Hyphomicrobiales; family Rhizobiaceae; genus Rhizobium; species Rhizobium sp. BG4. Next base: position 1,570,140 of record NZ_CP044125.1, on the reverse strand, counting down.
TGCTCCAGAACACGGCCATAGAACGTATCGACCAGCTTGCTGACGAAGGCCTCGTCGATACCGATCGCCTTCATATCCGCTTCCGCGCGCTCGCGGATTGCCGCGACATGTGCAGCGCGGCCCTGCAATTCATTGCTCATCTCAGAAACCACCCCGGCTCTGCCGCATCTGCGGCGCCCTTCATATAGGTGTTGCAACCGCGAGACTAAAGCAGGGAAGGCCCGGTTGCGGCAATCTGTCAAATCCCGCCCCTCCAGCCTTGACCGGTGGGTCGTAGCACTTTAGATTTAGAATAATTCTAAGTTATGGAGCATTGCCATGCTGGCGCGCCTTTTCAGATCGCAGAAGCGTTCTTTTAAATCATTGTCGGAACAGGAAATTCTGGCACTCGCCATCGCCTCGGAAGAAGACGATGCCCGCATCTATCTCGCCTATGCCGACCAGTTGAAGGATCGGTATCCTGCCAGCGCCAAGGTCTTCGAGGATATGGCCGAGGTCGAGAGTACCCATCGCAAGTCGCTGATCGAGATCCACCGCCAGCGTTTCGGCGAGCGTATCCCGCTGATCCGCCGCGAGCACGTCCAGGGCTTCTACGATCGCAAGCCCGACTGGCTGCGCAAGAACCTGACACTTGATGCCATGCGCCAGGAAACCGAGGCGATGGAAGAGCAGGCCTACCGCTTCTACGTCGAGGCAGCAAAGCAGACATCGGATGCGTCGACGCGCCAGCTTCTCGGCGATCTCGCCCTGGCCGAACAGGGCCACGAAGACATCGCCCGTATGCTCGGCGACAAACACACGCCCGACAGCGTCAAGGAAGAGGAAAACGAGGGCGTCCGCCGCCAGTTCGTGCTGACCTATGTGCAGCCCGGTCTTGCCGGCCTGATGGACGGCTCGGTCTCGACGCTGGCTCCGATCTTCGCAGCCGCCTTCGCGACGCAGGATACCTGGCAGACCTTCCTGGTCGGTCTCTCGGCATCCGTCGGCGCCGGTATCTCGATGGGCTTTACCGAAGCGGCGCATGATGACGGCAAGATTTCCGGCCGCGGTTCGCCGATCAAGCGCGGCCTGGCCTGCGGTATCATGACGGCGCTCGGCGGCCTCGGCCACGCGCTGCCCTACCTGATCCCGCATTTCTGGACCGCGACCATCACCGCCGCCGTCGTCGTCTTCTTCGAGCTTTGGGCAATCGCCTTCATCCAGAACAAGTATATGGAAACGCCGTTCCTGAGGGCCGCTTTCCAGGTCGTCGTCGGTGGCGGCCTCGTGCTCGGCGCCGGCATCCTGATCGGCAACGGCTGAACGAACTAAACCGTGAAACGAAAAAAGGCCGGCAAATGCCGGCCTTCTTGCTGAAATCTGTCTGTTTACTGCAGGGCGCCGACGAGAACGTCGCGGCCGTTCTCGATGGTGACCCAGCGCCCGGCATTGTAGCTCGACTGGCGCTTGATGAAGGAATAGTTGGTGTCGAACCACGGCTTCACATTGGTCGCCAAGTTGTCGAGGATGAAGTCGCCTTCGGTGGTACGCAGCGTCAGCACGGCATGGCCTTCGCCGTCAGGCTTGCGCACGACAGTCATCAGAAGGTTTGCCGGCGAAAAGCCGCGCTGAATCAGGATGCGGCGCTTCAGCAGCGCATAGTCTTCGCAGTCGCCGGCCGTCGTCGGATAGGCCCAGACCTCGTCCTTGCCGTAGATTTCCTTGTCGGTCATCGGCTTGATCGTGGTGTTGACGGTCGTGTTGACGGAGCGCACCAGCGTCCACTGGTCGGGCGTCATCTGCATGGTCGCCGTATTGCGGTTCGGGCCGCATTCGTCACGATGAATCTGACAGAAATCGTAATGACCGATTGGCTGCGATGTCGCTCCACCCGTCACCATGGACAGGTTGGAAGTCGAAGCCGGCAAGGCGGCCGAAGACATCGCTAGCATGGCCATCATGGCCACGAGGTAACCCTTGATACGCACGCCCGTATTCCCTGCATCGCCCTTGTATTTATTAACAAAGAGTTAACGGGGAGGGGGCTCAGGAGTCAATCGTTACTTCTTGGTAGGGAATTACAACTCTCGGACATGGTTAAAATGCCACAGAAGGCGGGCTTGCGCGGCGCTCTCTCAACCGGAGATACTATTAGAACGTTCGAACGGACCTATTGACGGACGAGCGCCGTCACTGCAGCGAGCATCCGCTCGATATCCTGCGGCCGCGAAAGGCGGTGATCGCCATCGCGCACGAAGGTCAGCACCACGTCGTCGGACGGCAGGTGCTCGATCAGTTTCATCGCATGCGCATAGGGCACATCCGGGTCCTTCATGCCCTGCAGGATATGCACCGGGCATCCCGTCTCGATGATCCCCGTCAGCACCTGGTTGGCGCGCCCGTCGTCGATCAGCGCCCGCGTATAGATATTGGGCTCGGGGCTGTATTCCGACTTTTCTTCGAAATAGCCACGCTCTTCCAGCGAAGCCCGTTCCTTCTTTGTCAGGTGCGGCTCGATCAGCTCGGAGGTGAAGTCGGGGGCGGGGGCGATCAGCACCATGCCGTCGAGCTTCGGTCCATCGGCATGCTTGCCGAGTTCCTGCGCTAGCCGCAGGGCGATCCAGCCGCCCATCGACGAACCGACGACAATGATGCGTTTCGGATTGGCATGATGGATGACGGCCAGCGCCTCCTCGAGCCAGCGCGAGATCGTGCCGTCCCGGAATTCGCCGCCGGAAAGCCCGTGCCCCGAATAGTCGAGACGCAGGCAGGCCAGGCCCATTTCGGCCGCCAGGCGGTCGAGTTCGATCGCCTTCGTGCCGCTCATGTCGGAACGGTAGCCGGAGAGCCAGACGAGCGTCGGAGCACCTTCGGCGCGGCTTGCTTCACGCAGGATGAACGCAATCTGGCGGCTCGCATCGCCGTCGCCGACGGAGAGAAACTGCGGGTCGGGGGCGTTTTGCATCTCGGACATGGCGGAACTCCTATCGTTTGAGCCTATAAAACAGATTCTTGACAGGCTGACAGCAGGTGATTTTTCCGCTAAAGCGTGCTACTGACTCCGTTGCAGCGATAACGAGACCCCGTTTGTGCCCCCGTGGGAGTACGAGCTGCAACATTCAACAACTCGAGGAGAGTACGACCATTCGCAGACCCTTTAAAGCCGACGCGCCCGTTAAGGAAGGGCCGCGCTCGAACCGGGAAATTCGCATACCCCGTGTTCAGCTGATTGACGCAGAAGGACAGAACCTGGGCATCGTGCCCACCGATCAGGCCCTGAAGATGGCTGAAGAAGCCGGTCTCGACCTGGTGGAAATTTCCCCCAATGCCGAACCGCCTGTGTGCAAGATCCTCGATCTGGGCAAGCTGAAATACGCGAACCAGAAGAAGGCCGCCGAGGCGCGCAAGAAGCAGAAGATCGTCGAAGTCAAAGAAATCAAGATGCGCCCGAACATCGACACCCATGACTATGAGGTGAAGATGAAGGCGATGGGCCGCTTCTTCGAAGAAGGCGACAAGGTCAAGGTGACCCTGAAGTTCCGTGGCCGCGAAATGGCTCACCAGGAACTCGGCATGAAGCTGCTTCAGCAGGTAAAGGCCGACACGACCGAATTCGCCAAGGTCGAAGCCGAGCCCAAGCTCGAAGGCCGCCAGATGATGATGGTGCTCGCGCCCAAGTGAGCGCGGTCCATCAGGATGCATCGAAGCCGTCCGCAAGGGCGGCTTTTGTGTTTTTGGGGCTTTCTGACAGAACGCTGACAGAAGCGCTCAGCGCCCTGTCAGCGTCGCAATGCCATTCTCCTTCCATCGAAACACGGATGGAAAGGAAACGATCATGGCCCTTCGTCTTAAAGAGATCATGATGGTGTCAGCCGCGGCGCTGGCACTGGCCGCTGCTTTGCCTGCCTTGCAGCCTGCCGGATCTTCGCTCCTCTCGTCCGCCGCCTATGCCCGCGGCGGCCATGACGGTGGCAGCGGCAGTTCCGGCCGCGGCGGCAGCGACGATTCCGGCGGAGACGATCATGGCGGCAGCAGCCACGACAGCAGCGGCGGCAATAGCGGCCATGGCCGTGGCAGCGATGATTCCGGCGACGACGACAATGGTGGCGACCGCCATGGCGGCCGGTCGGCTGCCGCCGGCACCGATGACAGCGGCCGCCGCGGCCGCGACAATGACCGCAGTGAGCGTCCCCGCGTCACCCTTTCCGTCTCAGCAACCAGCCTTCAAGGCCTGCTGAATGGCTCGCTGATCGCCGTTGATCAGCTGGGACGCCGGCTGGAAGTCGAGGTCGAGAACGAACACGGCGTTCAGACCGTCGAAGTGAAACCGCATCGCTCCGATGCCATCCGTAATCCCGGTCCGATCACGGATGTCTCCATCAGGCCCGCGGCAACGCCGTAAATGCCTGGTTCTTCCGCCCGCCCCGGAAGGTCGATGCTCCGCCGCTTGCCGGCGGAGCATCAGCCGTTTGCAGATGGCGACAAGCGCCCTTGTGCGGGAGGGGCGAAGCGTTCAGTTTATCAGCCGTACATGAGGTCCGGACCAAGGATGTATTTCACCCGCCGCAGATTGACCGCTCTCTTGCTGTCGGCCGCCGTCCTCTTGGCGGCCTCTGCGCCTGCCTATGAGGTGGCCGCGAAAGATGGCGGCAGTGACAGTTCGGGCAGCGGCAGCTCTGGCAGCAGTGGATCGAGCGGCTCTTCCGGCTCGGGCTCGAATTCAGGCTCCGGCAGCTCGGGTCATGATGGCGGCGATGATCACAGCGGCCATGGCGGGGGCGATGACGACGGCGGCGGAGATGATCACGGCGGCAGCGGAAGCAGCGGTAGTGGCGGCAGCTCCGGTTCTGGCCGGTCCGATTATGACCGCGCCCGCGACGCCGTTCGCGAAGGCCGCATCCTGCCTCTTAAGTCGCTGCTGCAGAAGATCGACGCCCGCCGCTATGGCCGTGTCATCGATGTCAGCCTCAGCCGCTCGCTGTTCAGCGACGTCTACCAGCTGAAGCTTCGAGACGGCAAAGGCACTATCCGAACGCTGCGCGTCGATGCACGCAGCGGCGAAGTGATCGGGGACAAGTGACTGATGAAAATCCTGCTTGCCGAAGACGACGCCAATATCGCTGTCCACCTTGCCGAAACCTTTGGCCGCGAGGGTTACCTCGTCGAGACGCTGAGCTCCGGCCCCGAAATATGGGAGCAGGGCGAAACCGGTGACTATGCAGCGATCGTGCTCGATCTCGGTCTGCCCGGCATGGATGGTCTGTCGATCCTCAAGCGCTGGCGGGCGAATGGCGTGGAAACGCCGGTTCTCGTGCTGACGGCTCGCGGCTCCTGGATGGAGCGCGTCGACGGTTTCGATGCCGGAGCCGACGATTATCTGCCCAAGCCTTTCCGCAGCGAGGAGCTGCTTGCACGTCTCCGCGCCCTGTTGCGGCGTGCCGGCCGCGTGCAGCCGCGGGTGAAATCCGCGGACCGTTTCACACTTGATGAACAGGCCCGCCGCGTCACCTTTGATGGCCGCGAACTGGATCTCAGCCCCCTCGAATATCGCATGGTCTCGCTGTTCATTGACCGGCCGGGCGCTGTGCTCACCCCTGCCGAGCTCGCCAGCCAGGTCCAGGGCCGTGACGACGACGCTGCAAAGAATGCCGTGGAGGCGATGGTGGCGCGGCTGCGCAAGAAGACCGATAGCAACGCCATAGAGACGCGCCGCGGCTTCGGCTACGTCCTGCCGGGAAAAGCACGATGACGAAGTCGCTGCGCTTCCGTCTCGCTGCCGGAGCCTTGGTCGCCATTGCGGTTGCCCTTGCGCTGGTCTGGTTCGTGCTCGGCCATCTCTTCGAGGATTATCTGGCCGACCAGTATGCCAATGAGATGGCCGCGGTTTCCGACGCGCTCGGCGCCCGCCTTGCGATCGAAAACGGCGCTCTCTCATTGGTGAGCGAGCCCTCCGATCCGCGCTTTCAGACCCCGGCGGGTGGGCGCTACTGGCAGATAACGCCTGATGATCCCGGTGCGTCGCCCTTGAGATCGCGATCGCTGTGGGACGAAGAACTGACCAAGGTCAGCCTTTCCAAGGATCTCTATTGCGGCTTCCACGAAGCCGAGGGACCGGATGGCGCGACGATCCTGGTGACGGTGAAGGCGATGTCGGTGGGCGAGGGCGATGCCCGCAAGAGCTTCACTATCTATACCGCCTTCTCGAAGGACGAGATGGAGAGCTCGCTCTCGAATTATCATCGTCCGCTTCAGCTGATGTTGGCCGCGACCGGTCTGCTGCTGCTCGCAGCCGCTTTCCTGCAGGGTCTGATCGGCCTGAAGCCGCTGGTGCGGCTGCGCAATGAAGTCGCAAATATCCGTGCCGGCCGCAGCGCTCACATTGGCTCCGAGGGGCCGAGCGAGGTCCGCCCGCTCGTCAACGAAATCAATCTGCTGCTTGCCGAACGCGAAACCGCCGTCGAACGTGCCCGCTCCCGGGCAAGCGACCTGGCGCATGGATTGAAGACGCCGCTGACGGTGCTCTCGCATCTCGTGGAAAGCCTGCCCGAGGATAAGAGGGACACGGCCCTGCAGCAGATCGAGCTCGTCCGCCAGCGCGCCGACCGCCAGCTGCAGGCAGCGCGCATGGGCGTTGAGCGCATGGCGACGACTTCGCTTCTCGGCATTTCAGGAAAGCTTGTCAGCGTCCTCTCTCCGGTCACCGACGGCAAGGGGATCGGCTGGAAGGTCGATATCGATCCCGCCCTGACGATCGAGGCGGACCCCGCGGATGTGGCCGAGGCGATGGGCAATATTCTCGACAATGCCGTCCGCTTCGCCCGCTCGCGCATCGATGTTTCCGCGGCGAAGGAGGGCGAAGCCATCATCCTGCGCGTCGGCGACGATGGCCCTGGTGCCGCACCCGAAAACTATGCGATGATGCTGAAGCGCGGTGTCAGCGTCGATGACGCCCATGCCGGCTCGGGCCTGGGGCTTGCCATATCGGGTGATATCGCCGAAGCTTATGGCGGCAAGATCGTCCTGTCTCGGTCTGATCTCGGCGGCCTGGAAGTGGCGCTAGCCCTGCCTGCGCCGAAGAATTTGGCCCCGGCAACCGAAGCGCAAGATTCCGCAGGCCGCCCCGTTGCACTTTCATGACACTGCGGGTATAAGCGCGCGTCCGAACTGACCGGCAGGGCATGCCGTGGCAGTTTCGAATGCTTGCGGACAGGTTTCGTCACCGGTGCCGCAGATCAACAACAAACGCTCCCGCACCTTGTTGCGACGGCCGGTTTCCGGGCATCGCTTGAGGGTTTCTTTGAAACACGCAGGGAGGACAGAAACGGAGTAGCAAAATGCCCAAGATGAAGACGAAGTCTGCTGCCAAGAAGCGGTTCAAGATCACCGCAACTGGCAAGGTCAAGGCTGCCGCTGCTGGCAAGCGCCATGGCATGATCAAGCGTAGCAACAAGTTCATTCGCGATGCACGTGGCACGATGGTTCTGGCTGAACCCGATGGCCGCAAGGTCGTGAAGAACTACCTGCCGAACGGTCTCTAAGACTATTCCGCGAACGCTTTAGATTTAAGGAGATCATGAAATGGCACGTGTAAAAAGAGGCGTTACCGCCCATGCCAAGCACAAGAAGGTTCTGAAGGCAGCAAAGGGCTTTTACGGCCGCCGCAAGAACACCATCCGTACCGCAAAGGCTGCCGTTGACCGCGCCAAGCAGTACGCTTACCGCGACCGCAAGGTCAACAAGCGCAACTTCCGTGCGCTCTGGATCCAGCGTATCAACGCTGCTGTCCGCGAATTCGGCCTGACCTACGGCCGCTTCATCGACGGCCTGAACAAGGCTGGCATCGAAGTTGACCGTAAGGTTCTCTCCGACATGGCAATCCATGAGCCGGAAGCATTCGGCGCGCTCGTCAAGGCCTCCAAGAAGGCCCTCGAGTACCTCAAGGAAGCCGGTACCACGAACGAGTTTGAAGCGACGGTCAAGTAAGCCGGCGCTATCGAACTTCAGTTTCGATGTTTTCAAACCCGCGCTGGCTAGCTGGCGCGGGTTTTTATTTGTGGTTTTGACAGCGGGAGTCACGGGAACGTGGCAGATGCGATCGACAATCTGAAAGCCGGAAGCGGTCTGAGCGAGGAGGACATCCCGGTCCTGCTCGCCGCCCTGCTATCCGGCTCGCGGAGAGTGGAGCGCGTGCCGTTGTCGTGCTGTGCCGTCTGGATCAAGCGCTACGGCACCGAGCGGACCTCGCGCTGGATTGTTCTGCAGCGGATGATCGCCAATCTGATCGGCGCGCCCTTCCTGCGTCCGTCTCCTGCTGTCGACGACGAGGCGATGGCGGATCGCGAAGTGCGACGAAACGGGCAATTTTCCAACAACGGCATCCCGACGGCGCCGATTATCTACGCCTCCGGTTCGGCCGTCGTATTCGGCGATGTCGGCTTCACCGTCGCTCAGCAGCTCAAAGCGCTGGCGCGACAGGATCCCAAGGCGCATGACGAACTTCTCGTACTCTGCGCCACCGAGCTCGGCCGGCTGCACGCCAAGGGCCTCTGCCACGGACGCCCGTTCCCGCGTGACATGTTCGTGAGGGAAAGCCGCATCGGCTTCATGGATTTCGAGGAAGAGCCGGATAGCGTCATGCCGCTCGCAACGGCGCAGGCGCGCGACATCTGGTTGCTCTTTCTGCAGCTCGCCAGCCGCGCCCGTCTCGGCAAGGAGACCCATGATCGGGCCTTCGAGGCATGGTCTGGCACCGCTCCAGCCGACGCTGCGGCAGAACTGCGCAAACTCACTGGATTTCTGGGCGCCTTTTTATGGTTAGCCCGGTTGATTGGCCGCGTTCACATGGGTAGTGATCTGCGGCAGTTCATCATGGCAACCAGCTATTTGAAACACGCTTCCTGAAGCAATTGACGCCCGCAAGGCAGGAAAAGATGACCGAACTCGAAACTCTGGAAAAGCAACTCCTGGCCGATGTCGCCGCCGCCGCGGACGAGCCTGCTATCGAAGCGGTGCGCGTTGCAGCGCTCGGCAAGAAGGGCTCCGTCTCCGAGCTCCTGAAGACGCTCGGCACCATCTCGCCGGAAGAGCGCCAGACGCGCGGCGCCGCCATCAACGCGCTGAAGACCGTTGTGACCGACGCGATCACCAGCCGCAAGGCGGACCTGAAGCGCGTGGCGATCGACGCCCGCCTGAAGGCCGAGACGGTCGATGTCAGCCTGCCGGTCCGTTCCTCGCCGGCCGAGCGCGGCCGCATCCATCCGATCAGCCAGATCGTTGATGAAATCACCGCGATCTTCGGCGACATGGGTTTCTCGATCGCCGAAGGCCCGGATGTCGAAACCGACTATTACAATTTCACAGCCCTGAACTTCCCTGAGGGCCATCCAGCCCGCGAGATGCACGACACCTTCTTCTTCAATCCGGATGAGAAGGGCGAGCGCAAGGTTCTGCGCACGCATACCTCGCCGGTCCAGGTGCGCACCATGGAAGCGCAGAAGCCGCCGATCCGCATCATCATCCCGGGCAAGACCTATCGCCAGGACTCCGACGCCACGCACTCGCCGATGTTCCATCAGGTCGAGGGCCTGGTCATCGACAAGAAGGCGAATGTCGCCAACATCCGCTGGGTGCTCGAAGAGTTTTGCAAGGCCTTCTTCGAGGTCGACAGCGTGACGATGCGTTTCCGCCCGTCCTTCTTCCCGTTCACGGAACCGTCCTTCGAAGTTGATATTCAGTGCGACCGCTCCGGCCCGATCGTCAAGTTCGGCGAAGGCACCGACTGGATGGAAATCCTCGGCTGCGGCATGGTCCACCCGAACGTGCTGCGCTATGGCGGCCTCGATCCGGACGAGTATCAGGGCTTTGCCTGGGGCATGGGCCTCGATCGCATCGCCATGCTGAAATACGGCATGCCGGACCTGCGCGACTTCTTCAACGCCGATGTCCGCTGGATGAACCACTATGGCTTCCGCCCGCTCGACATGCCGACGCTGTTCGGCGGTCTGAGCGCGTAAGGGAGGATTGGACCTATGAAATTCACGCTCTCCTGGCTCAAGGATCATCTGGAAACGGATGCCACGCTCGATGAAATCTGCACCCGCCTGACGGAAATCGGCCTTGAGGTCGAGGATGTCGATGACAAGGCGGCTTACAAGCCCTTCGTCATCGCCAGGGTTCTGTCGGCTGAAAAGCATCCGGAAGCCGATCGCCTGAAGGTGCTGTCGGTCGATGCCGGCCCTGACGTCAACGGCGGCAAGCCGCTGCAGATCGTCTGCGGTGCGCCGAATGCGCGCGCCGGTCTCGTCGGCGCGCTGGCACGGCCGGGCGATTATGTCCCCGGCATCGACGTGACGCTCGGCGTCGGCAAGATCCGTGGCGTCGAAAGCCACGGCATGATGTGCTCCGAAAAGGAGCTCAACATGTCCGACGATCACGACGGCATCATCGATCTGCCTGCGGATGCACCGGTCGGAACTTCCTTCGCCGCTTACGCCCATCTCGATGATCCGGTCATCGAGATCAATCTCACGCCGAACCGTCCGGACTGCACCTCGATCTACGGCATCGCCCGCGATCTGGCCGCCTCAGGCCTCGGTACGCTGAAGACCCGCCCCGCGCCATCTTTCGCGGTCGAAGGTGAGACGCCGGTCAAGCTGACGCTCGATCTCGATGACGAGAAGCTCTGCCCGGGATTCGGCCTGCGCATCGTGCGTGGCGTGAAGAACGGTCCGAGCCCGAAGTGGATGCAGCAGCGACTGCTCGCCATCGGCCTGCGCCCTATCAACTCGCTCGTCGATATCACCAACTACATGACTTTCGACCAGGGCCGTCCGATGCACGTCTTCGACGCCGCCAAGGTCAAGGGCAACCTGACGGTCCGCCGCGCCAAGGATGGCGAGACGGTGCTGGCGCTCGACCAGCGCGAATACAAGCTCGGCAGCAACAATGTCGTCATCGCCGATGAGGCCGGCGTCGAGTCGATCGGCGGCATCATGGGCGGCGAACATTCCGGCTGCGACGAGAACACCGTCGACGTGCTGATCGAATCCGCACTCTGGGATCCGATGAACATCGCGAAATCCGGCCGCGGCCTCGGCATCATTACCGATGCCCGTTACCGCTTTGAGCGCGGCGTCGACCCGGAATACATGATCCCGGGTCTCGAACGCACCACCGAACTGGTGCTGGAACTCTGCGGTGGTAAGCCGGCTAAGGCTGAAGTCGTGGGCTATAAGGGTTACCAGCCGAAGGTGGTCGATTTCCCCTATGCGGAAGTCAAGCGCCTGACCGGCCTGGAAGTCTCGACCGAGGAAAGCAACGCTATCCTGACCCGCCTTGGCTTCAGGGTTTCGGGTTCCGGCGAGCGCGTTTCGGTTGCCGTTCCCTCATGGCGTCCTGACGTCGATGGCAAGGCCGATCTCGTCGAGGAAATCATGCGCATCCACGGCGTCGACAAGATCAAGCCGGCGCCGCTGGAAAGTCACGCGGCAGTCAACGGCCGCATCCTGACGACGCTGCAGATCCGCACCCGCGTTGCCAAGCGGGCGCTCGCCTCGCGCGGCATGCTGGAAGCCGTCACCTGGTCCTTCATTTCCGAAGATCAGGCGAAGCTCTTCGGCGGCGGTTTGCCGGCGCTGAAGCTCGCCAATCCGATCGCTGCCGAAATGTCCGACATGCGCCCCTCGCTGCTGCCGGGCCTGCTGACCGCTGCCCAGCGCAATGCCGACAAAGGCTATGGCGACGTCGCGATCTTCGAAGTCTCCGGCACCTATGAAAACGACCGGCCGGAAGGCCAGCGCCGCGTCGCCGGCGGTATCCGCCGCGGCACGGCAACGATGGCGGGTGCCGGCCGCATGTGGTCGAACGCTTCGAAGGGTGGCGGCAAGCCGGTCGACGTTTTCGAGGCCAAGGCCGATGCGCTCGCCGTGATCGAAGCCTGCGGCCTGCCGATGGGCAATATCCAGATCGAGCAGGGCGGTCCCGAATGGTATCACCCGGGCCGTTCCGGCACGATCAAGATGGGTCCGAAGGTCGTTCTCGGCTATTTCGGCGAGTTCCATCCCTCGACGCTCGAAGCGCTTGATGTCTCCGGCGCCCTCTGCGGCTTCGAAGTCTATGTCGATGCCATGCCCGAGCCGAAGAAGAAGGCGACGCGCACCAAGCCGGCGCTGGAGCTTTCGGCCTTCCAGGCGGTGAAGCGCGATTTCGCTTTCGTCGTCGACAAGTCGGTGGAAGCCGGCGCGATCCTGAAGGCCGCAAGCGGCATCGACCGCAAGCTGATCACCGGCGTCAACGTCTTCGACATCTTCGAAGGCGCCTCGCTGGGTGAGGGCAAGAAGTCTGTGGCGATCGAAGTTCAGATCCAGCCGGTCGAGCGTACGCTGACCGACGAGGATTTCGAGGCGCTGACGCAGAAGATCATCGCCAGCGTGACAAAGTTCACCGGTGGCGTGCTTCGCAGCTAAGACCATCAGAACGGAAAAGAAAAACCCGCGCTCGCCGCGGGTTTTTTTAATGCCTCTCTGGAAACAGCGAGTGCATCGCCGTGTTCAACAGTTCATCGACATAGTCGCGCGCCGTCGAAGTGGCATCCTCGGAGAGGTCCATCTCCGCGCATTTGTTCTCGACCGCCTCGCGGATCAGATAAAGCACGCCCCGGCCGATATCGGCCTTCTCGGGCTCGGATGTATCGAGCACCATCGCCAGAGACGTCATTGCCACGACCTCGAGTACCAGCATGCGTCCTTCGATCTCGGCCAGGCTTGCCGCAGTATTGTTCTTCCCGTCCCGTCTTGCCAAAGGCATGGGCAACTCCCCTTCTCACTGGGAAGTTTAACTAGAGCTAATGTAAGCAATGAGAAGGCGGGTTGTGCGAAAATGAAACCGAAACTTACATTGTAAGTTGCGAGTGATTTACTTTGGGTCGTTCGGCCCAAAGTTATACCCGGGCTTGATGATTTCCGAAGCGTGGGGTCAGCCGGTCGTTCCAAGAAATCGGGTGGCGTCCTCCGGCGAATCCGCCGATGCTCTCCGATATCAAGGGAGGAAACCGATGAAAAAACCGGGATCGATGAAAGCGCTGGAAGACATGGGCCGCGCCCGGCTCTCCAAGAATTTCTTCTTTCGCGACTTCCTGCATTCCGAGATCGCCGACTTCTACCGCATACCCAATATCCCTGACGATCCGGACTTGGCGATCGAAGCAGGCAAGAGGCTCTGCGAAGAGCTGCTGGAGCCGCTGCAGGCGACCTTCGGCCGGCTGCACATCCGCTCCGGCTACCGCTCCGCCGCTGTCAACGAGTTCGGCAACAGGAACAAGCTCAACTGCTCCTCGAACGCCGCAACGGCCGCCGACCACATATGGGATCTCAGGGATTTCGACGGCTGCATGGGCGCAACCGCCTGTGTCGCCGTTCCCTGGCTTGTTGACCGCTACAGCGATGAAAGCGATTGGCAGCGCCTCGCCTGGTGGATCCACGACCATCTGCCTTATGCGGCGCTCTGTTTCTTCCCGAAACTATGGGCTTTCAACATCCAGTGGCATGAGCGCCCGCGCCGTATCATCCAGAGCTATGTCCGCCCGCGCGGCATCCTGACCAAGCGGGGCATGGCAAACTGGGATGGCGATCACTCGGAATTCTACCCGGATTTCCCGCCGCTCAGAAATTGATGCGATAGCGGATGTGCCCGTCATTCTCGACATAGCTATCGTAGAGCGACCGTGCCCGGGCATTGCTCTCGCTCGTATGCCAGTAGAGCCGCGACCAGCCATTGGCCTTGCAGAGCGCAACGAGATCGTCGAGCAGCGCCCGGCCAACGCCTTTGCCGCGGATGGTGCCATCGACGAAGAGATCTTCGAGATAGCAATCCTTGCCGTGGATCCACGTTCCCTCATGGGTTAGCGACAGCGTGAAGCCCACGACATTGCCGTCGATCTCTGCGACGCGCATGAAGATCGCCGACGCCGGATCGAAAACCCGGCGCCAGGTGGAATCGCTGATGCTCTCGTCGACCGTGACGTCGTAGAAATCGAGATAATCCTTCCAGAGCGCCCGCCAGCGGGTCTCGTCTTCGGGTCTCGCGTCCCGGATGGTCACGGTCATCGGTGCTCTCCTCAGGCTCCGGCCTTGTCGAGCAGCGCCATCGCTTCGCCTGACAGCGTGAGCTTGGCAGCCTTCGCAAGGCTTTCCAGTTGCGACAGGCTGGTAGCACTGGCGATCGGCGCCGTCACGCCCTTCTTGTTGAGAAGCCAGGCAAGCGCGATCTCGGCCGGCTTGGCGCCGGTCTCGGCTGAAACCTTGTCCAGCGCATCGAGAATGTTCATGCCCTTGGCATCGAGATATTGCGACACTCGGCCTTCGCGCGCCCGGCCCTCGGTATCGGCCTTGCTGCGATATTTGCCGGTCAGGAAGCCTGCCGCCAGGCTGAAATAGGTGATGACACCGATATCTTCCTTGACGCAAAGATCGGCAAGCGGCCCTTCGAAGCTGGCGCGTTCATAGAGGTTATATTCCGGCTGCAGTACATCGTAACGCGGCAGTCCGGCTTTCTCTGCGGCATCGAAGGATGCCTGCAGCAGCGCGGCATCATAGTTGGAGCAACCGAAGGAGCGGATCTTGCCCTGCTGCTTCAGCTTGGCATAGGCGGTGAGGCTTTCCTCATGCGGTGTATCGGCATCCGGCCAATGCGAGAGATAGACGTCGATGTAATCGGTCTGCAGGCGGCGCAGGGAGTCTTCCACCGCCTTCAGGATGTATTGTTCCTTCAGCGTCTTGCCCTGGCCCATGTCCGAGCCGACCTTGGTGATGATGACGGCCTTGTCGCGCGAAACCTTGCCCTTCTTCAGCCAGCGGCCGATGATCTCTTCGGAATCGCCACCCTTGTTGCCGGGAACCCAGGCCGAATAGACATCCGCCGTATCGATGGTGTTGAGACCCGCATCGAAGAAGGCATCCAGAATGTCGAAGGACGTCTTCTCGTCTGCGGTCCAGCCGAAAACGTTGCCGCCGAAGACGATCGGGGAGACGGAAAGACCTGTTTTTCCAAGCCGACGCATATTCATGGCGCTCTCCTAAAGTGCTGATTTATTTGAAAGTGCGGACGCGGCAGAACGCCACCGTCAGATAAACTAGTGCAGCTTCCGGCTGAAGGAAACCAAACTTTCGTGATCTTTCGCCGCGCCATTGCCTGCCCGGCCCGGGGTGAATAATGTGCCCGCAATCAACATTCGGGAGGCTTCATCCATGCTGCGTTTTGGCATCATTTCCACCGCAAAGATCGGCCGCGACGCGGTCGTGCCGGCCATTCAGGACGCCGAGAACTGCGTCGTTGCCGCCGTCGCCAGCCGCGATCTGGCGCGCGCCCGCGAGATGGCGGACCGCTTCTCAGCACCGCATGCCTTCGGGTCCTACGAGGAGATGCTGGCATCCGACAAGATTGATGCCGTCTACATTCCGCTGCCGACCTCGCAACATATCGAATGGGCCATCAAGGCTGCCGATGCCGGCAAGCATGTGCTCTGCGAAAAGCCGATTGCTCTGAAGGCGGGAGAAATCGACGGCCTGATCGCCGCGCGCGATCGCAACAAGGTGATCATTTCGGAAGCCTTCATGGTCACCTACGCTCCCGTCTGGCGGAAGGTGCGCTCGCTGATCGCCGAAGGCGCGATCGGCAAGCTGCGCCACGTTCAGGGCGTCTTCACTTACTTCAACCGCGACCCGGCAACATGCGCAACATTCCCGAGCTCGGCGGTGGCGGTCTGCCTGACATTGGCGTCTACCCCACAATCAGCACCCGCTTCTCCACCGGCAAGGAGCCGCTGCGCATCCAGGCCGTCACCGAGCGCGACCCGGAATTCGGCACCGACATCTATTCGAGCGTCAAGGCCGACTTCGGTGACTTCGAACTGAGCTTCTACATCTCGACGCAGATGGCCAATCGCCAGCTGATGGTTTTCCATGGCACCGAAGGCTTCATCGAGGTGAAGTCGCCCTTCAACGCCGACCGCTGGGGCCCAGAGGAGATCGAACTCAGCAATCGCGGCCACAACCAGTCCACCATCTTCCGCTTCCAGGACAGCCGCCAGTACCGCAAGCAGGCCGAAGCCTTCGCCCGCGCTGCCAAGGGCGAGCAGGAGGAGATCGTCACACTGGAAAATTCCAGGCTGAACCAGAAGGTGATCGATGCGATCTATCGCGCCAGCGAGAAGGACGGCTGGGAGCCGGTCTGATCACTCGCTGCGGAAGACGAAGCGGGAATAGCCGAAAAAGCTGAAGAACATCGACGCGGCGGTGGCAAGCACCAGCGCCGCGAGCGGCTGCAGCGCCGGAATGGTCAGCAGCAGGGCGGCGTAGAGGCCGTAGTTGACGAGTGCGGAGGTGATGCCGACCGAGCCGTAACGAAAGCCCTCGACCGCAAGCGAATGCGGCGAGCGGTCGAAGGTGAAGGTCCGGTTGAAAATCCAGGTCGCCACCATCGCGACGGCGATGGCGATCAGCCGCGCGATGAAGGGGCCGAGCGGCGTGAAATGCAGGAGCAGCGTCAGCAGCCCGGCATCGACGACAAAGCCGATGCCACCGGCAATACCGAAGCGCAGCAGCTTCTTCACGCCACACCTGCCTTGCGCTGCGCCGGTCTGCGCGGCGTGGTGATGACATCGGGGGCGGCCTTGGCGGCGGTATCCACCTGGCGGGCCACCTTACCTGCGGCCATGTAATGGATACGCAGCTGTTCCGCACGCGAGCGGGCAACGGAATCGAGGATCGTTCCTGCCGTAAACAGCATGAACGAGATCATCATCAGCGCCATCGAAAGCACCCATGTCGGCATGCGGCTGACAAGTCCGGTTGCGAAATATTCGGCAAGCACCGGCGTCATGAAGCCCATGCTCGCCAGCATGAAGAACGCGCTGACTATGCCGAAGAAGGCAAACGGCCGGGTTTCCTTCATCAGCATCGCAAACATCCAGAGAATCTTGCCGCCATCCTTGAAGGTCGAAAGCTTGGAATGCGAGCCTTCCGGGCGGCGGCCGTAATCGAGCTCGAGCTCGCTGACCGGCAGCTTCAGGCGGGAGGCATGGACGGACATTTCAGTCTCGATCTCGAAACCGCCGGAGACCGCCGGGAAGCTCTTGACGAACCGGCGCGAGAAGGCGCGGTAGCCGGAGAAGATATCGGTGAAATCGGGACCGAAGATCGTCCGGTAAAGCACGTTGAAAATGCGGTTGCCGAAGGCATGGCCCTGTCGCCCGGCATCTGCCTTGACGTTGCGGCGTGTGCCAACGACCATATCGGCGCGTTCGGTCAGCAGCGTGCGGATCAGGTCTTCGCCGTCTTCGGGCGCATAGGTGCCGTCGCCATCGGCCATCAGATAGATATCGGCATCGATATCGGCAAACATCCGGCGCACAACATGGCCTTTGCCCTGGCGCCGTTCACGCACCACGCTGGCGCCTGCCAGCATCGCATGCAGCGCCGTACCATCGGTGGAATTGTTGTCATAGACATAGATCTGCGCTTCGGGCAGCGCTGCCTTGAACCCGCGCACAACGGCCCCGATCGTCGCCGCCTCGTTATAGCAGGGGAGGAGGACGGCAATGGTCGGAGTATCGTTCTGCGATCTGTTCATGTTCTTCTCACCGGGTTTGACCGGGGCGCAATATAAGTCAGCCAGTGTTAATAAGACGCTATGACGCAGGCAGGTCTATGCACTGGGATGGGACGTTTTACTCTTTCTTGATCGGCTTCGAATAAACTCGCGCGAACTGGCAACGGATTCCCGCAATGACGAACGCCGCAGAGATGACTGCCAATTCACCTTCGGAAAGCAAGCTCGCAAAACTCCAGGCGCTGTTCTCACGTCTGTGGCCATCGGTGCTTGCCTATAGTGCGGTGCTGATCGTTGCGGTTCTGTTTATCAAGCTCCCTTCCGCCAAGGACTATGTCGGTCCTGACAACGATGACGGTATGCGTCTCATAGAAGTTCGCGACTTCCTGGCGGGGCAAGGTTGGTTCGATCTCATGCAGTATCGTCTTGGGGTCGGCGGTACGCTCATGCATTGGTCCAGGCTCATTGACCTGCCGATCGCGGCACTGATCAAGTTTTTCGGTTTGTTTGTCGCTGGTGAGCGTGCGGAAGCCTTGGCATTGGCGGTGTGGCCAGTCTCGCTCGTGCTTCCGCTGATGCTTGCGATGGCAATCGCCGGGCGCCGGATTGGTGGTGCGCTAGCGATGCATATATCGCTCGCCCTCAGCTTTCTCATGATCATGACGAGCGGCCGGTTTCTTCCGGGCGCCATCGATCATCACAATGCCCAGATGGGCTTGGTTGCGATGATGCTGGCCATGCTCCTTGATGACAAGTATCGAGCCTCAAGCCTGGCTGTCGCCGGCTTCTGTGCTGCTGTGGCTATCGCCGTCGGCGCCGAAACCACGCCGGCGGTCGCGTCAGTCTGCATCATCGTGGCCACCGCTTGGGCTTGGCACGGCGAAATCTATGCCGGGGCGGCGAAGGCCTTCGGGTTATCAATTGCGGTCTTTGTCAGCATCTTCTTCTTCGGCACCGTGCCGCCAAGCCAATATTCAGCGGTAACATGCGACAACCTCTCGCTCGGCTTTTACAGCCTTTCGGCGATCGGCGGCGGGCTTCTGTTCGTTTCAGCCGCATTTTTTAGCAAGGCCTCTCGCCGCACACGCTTCGTTGTGCTTGCCGCCGTCGGTGCCTGCATTGGCGTCTCCGCTCTCCTCATCGCGCCGCAATGCTTGCGCAGCCCACTGAGCACGCTTGATCCGATGCTTGTCGAATTGTGGCTGAACACGATTTCCGAGGCGCGCTCCTTCGTCGAGATGTCGCGATCGGAGGCATATATCCTGGGCGCATTCTACGCGACTGGCTTCCTCGGCCTCGCAGCATGCATTTTCCGCATCATTCAGCGCGACCGGGTCGAAATTCATCTGATCTTGTTTTTCATGCTTGGCGTGAATTTGGCGATCGCTCTGGTCCAGGTACGGGGCGCGGCCTATTCCAACATGCTCTCGATCCTGCCACTGGCACTGCTTATCGTCGACGTGAGGAAGGTCTCCAACGCCGATAGCGAGAATATTGCCGCTGCGCTCTGCTACATACTCGTGGTCATCGCGAGCGTTCCGGCAGCCTGGGCCGTGGGCGGCGATCTCATCGCCATGCAGGCGAACAGAGCAAAAGGTCTGGTCGTCGATGACAGCGATCCGGAGGCCGCCTGCAAGTCGCGTGAGGCTATCGCCCCATTGACCAATTTACCGCCGGGCATGGTTGTTGCCTCGTATGAAATGGGCGTGCCCATCCTGCGCTTCAGCGCCCAGCATGTGCTCACGGCGCCGTACCATCGCAATCCACGCGGAATGCTGACAGAACTGCATATTGGGCTAGCCAAACCGAAGGAAGCCGAAGCTTTCATGCGAGGCGCTGGCGTTGCGACCCTGGCTTTCTGCAAGGATGATATCTCGTCGCAACAGCTCCAGCGCCTGAAACCAGACGGCCTCTACGCCCAGCTCGCCAAGGGCAACATCCCAAATTACCTGCAGCCTTATGCGACGGCGAGTGGGGTCGAGTATTTCCTCTTCAAGCCGGTGGATTGAAGCCAAGCAGCGCGTCGAGGCGCGATCTTCGGGCTGATCTTTTTCGGTACTTCGGATAGAACGAAGGCATGAGCAATGTCTTCGACAGCGATTCGCCAACCAATCTCGCCGAATATTCGGTCTCGGAGCTTTCCGGCTCGATCAAGCGTACGGTCGAGACCGCCTTCGATCAGGTGCGGGTGCGTGGCGAGATTTCCGGTTATCGCGGGCCACATTCCTCGGGGCATGCTTATTTCTCGCTGAAGGATGACCGGGCGCGTATAGATGCCGTCATCTGGAAGGGCGTGTTCTCGCGTCTGCGCTTCCGCCCGGAAGAGGGCATGGAAGTCATCGCCACCGGCAAGGTCACCACCTTCCCGGGCTCATCGAAATATCAGATCGTCATCGAAACGCTGGAGCCTGCCGGTGCCGGCGCGCTGATGGCGCTGATCGAGGAGCGCAAGCGCAAGCTCGGCGCCGAAGGCCTGTTCGATCAGGCCCGCAAGCGGCGTCTGCCCTATATGCCGAAGGTGATCGGCGTCGTGACCTCGCCGACCGGCGCCGTCATCCGCGATATCCTGCACCGCATTTCCGATCGCTTCCCCGTCCACGTTCTCGTCTGGCCGGTGAAGGTGCAGGGCGATGGTTCGGGCGAGGAGGTGGCAAATGCCATCCGCGGTTTCAATGCCTTCGGACCCGGCGGCGAAATCCCACGGCCGGATGTGCTGATCGTTGCGCGCGGTGGCGGCAGCCTTGAGGATCTCTGGAGCTTCAACGACGAAATCGTCGTGCGCGCCGCCGCTGAAAGCACCATCCCGCTGATATCGGCCGTCGGCCACGAAACCGACTGGACGCTGATCGACTACGCCGCCGACGTGCGCGCGCCGACGCCGACGGGTGCCGCCGAAATGGCCGTGCCTGTTCGCGCCGAGCTTGAGGCGCAGCTTGCCGGTCTCTCGGCCCGTCTTCAGGGCTGCGTCAGCCGCCAGATGGATCATCGCCGCCAGTCGGTGCGTGCGCTCATGCGTGCGCTGCCGTCGCTCGATCAGCTGCTCGCCCTGCCGCGCCGCCGGTTCGATGAAGCGGCATCGGGTCTCGGCCGTGGTCTGGAACTTAACACCATAAACAAGCGCCGCAGCTTCGAGCGGGCGGCATCGCATCTGCGTCCGGATGTGCTCTCCAATCGCATTACCGAGCGGCGGCAGATGCTCGCCGAGCGGATGACCCGTGCCGAACGGATCGTCGAGCGCCGTTTCGATGCCCTGAAGGGCCGCGTCGAGCGCTTCGGCGTCACGCTCTCTTCGGTCCCCGCGCGCCTGATCACCCAGACCGCCCGCATGCGCGACCACCTGGCAAATCTCTCCCGTCACGGCGATACCGCCGTACGCCACCAGCTGACGCGGGCGAGGGGAGAACTAGCAGCTCAGGACCGCGTGCTGCAGTCGCTGTCCTACAAGAACGTCCTGAAGCGCGGCTATGCCGTGATCCGGGACGATGAGAACCGGCCGGTCTCGCAGGCCGCGATGCTGTCGGCCGGTGCCGGGATTTCGATCGAGTTCTCGGATGGCCGTATCGGCGCCGTCACCACCGACGGAGGCCCGCCACAGCCTGCGAAGAAACGCTCGGCTAAGCCGGACGAGCCGGCAACGCCGCCGAAACAGGGCAGCCTGTTCTAGGGAGCCTCGATGCGCATCCTGCTCGTTCTTGCCCATCCGCTCAGAGACAGCTTCGCCGCATCGGTCGCAGCGGAAGCGCAGGCGACGCTCGCCAGTGGCGGACATACGGTCGATCTTCTCGATCTCTATGAGGAGGATTTCGATCCGCGGCTCAGCCGTAGTGAGCGCGGCGGATATTTCGACGATCCCTATGATACATCAGCCGTCGCGGGCCTGGTCGAAAGGCTGAAAGCGGCCGATGGCCTGATCCTCGTCTTTCCGCAATGGTGGTTCAATTTTCCGGCGGTCCTCAAGGGCTTCTTCGATCGCGTCTTCGTGCCCGGCGTCGCGTTCACGCATGATCCTGCCGGCGGGCGGATCGTTCCGCAACTGACCAATATCAAGCTGCTCTGGGCGCTGACGACGACAGGGTCGCCTTGGTGGCTGGTGCATTTCTATATGGGCAATCCGGTGCGCCGGCTGCTGAAGCGCGGCATCGCCAATTTCTGCTCGAAACGGCTCGATTTCCGGATGCTCAGCCTGCACGATATGGACCGTGCAACAGCAGAGAAGCGGCGCGCCCACCTGGAGCGCGTCCGCAAGGCATTATCGGAGGTATGACGCCGGGCCGCTCAGGCCCACTCGCCCTTGCGCATGACAGGCACGCGCGATCCATCCGGGTTGATGCCGTCGATATCGACCTTGTCGGAGCCGATCATCCAGTCGATATGGATCAGGCTGGAATTGCCACCCTGCGCCTTGAGCTGATCCTGGGTCAGGTTGGCGCCATCAAGGAAGCATTTCGAATAGCACTGGCCGAGCGCGATGTGGCACGAGGCATTTTCGTCGAACAGCGTGTTGTAGAACAGGATGCCGCTCGCCGAAATCGGCGATGAATGCGGCACCAGTGCCACTTCGCCGAGGCGGCGTGCGCCTTCGTCGGTATCGAGCACCTTGTTCAGCACTTCTGCGCCGCGCGTTGCCTTCGCCTCGACGATGCGGCCGCCCTCGAAATGCACCTGGATGTTGTCGATCAGCGTGCCCTGGTGCGACAGCGGCTTGGTGCTCGACACATGGCCCTCGACGCGCAGCGCATGCGGCGTGGTGAACACTTCCTCGGTCGGGATATTCGGGTTGCAGGTAATGCCGTTCTTTGCCATCGAAGCGCCGCCATGCCACTCGTGGCCGTCAGCGAGGCCGACGGTCAGGTCGGTGCCCGGTCCCTGGAAATGCAGCGCCGAGAAGCGCTGGCCGTTCAGCCAGGCCGAACGCTTGCGCAGATTGGCATTATGCTCGGCCCAGGCGGCGATCGGATCGTCCAGATCGACACGCGATGCGGCAAAGATTGCCTTGGCGAGTTTCGCAACGGCGATCGCTTCCGGATCGTTCGGGAAGACCAGCTTGGCCCAGGAAGGATTCGGGTAGGAAACGATGTTCCAGTTGATGTCGAAATTCGAGATCTTCTCGAGCGCCGGCTTGTAGGCGGTCGAATTGGCGCGGTTGGCGCGGCTCACCTTGCCTGGATCCTGCTCCGACAGCAGCATGGGATTGTCGCCGGCGATCGCCAGGCGCGCGGCATTGTTGGCATAGGCTTTCGCCATGCCGTCGTAGAGCCAGCCGGATGCCCGATCGAAGCTCTCGTCGCTGCCATATTGATAGCGCGCCAGCGTCGATTCCTCGTCGGAATAGAAGGAGTTCACCAGGCCCGCACCCGCCTGATAGGCGTGCTTGGTGATCAAACGGACGAGCGGTATGGCAACCACCGGCGCGGTGATCACCAGGTCCTGGCCCTTCTGCAGCTGCAGACCCACCTTCACCGCCACCTCCGCAAGCTTGTCCAGCTTCACCGGATCGACGGAATGGCCCTGTGGCATGAAGTTCATGGTCGCTACCTCCTGATAGAATTGCAGGCAGCAGACTTAGACCCGTTTGCGGCGAAATTGAAGCTCGACGCTTCGGATTCGCCGCGCCGGAACAAATGCTCAGGCCGCATTCCGCCGGAGCAGAACGGATTGGTGCTTTTCGAGAAAGGTCATCAGCCGTTCCGGATAATCCGGGGAGGCGGCCGCACGCACGCTCGGTCGCTGCGCAAGTTCGCGCCGCCACGCCTGAACCTTCGGTAACCCGTCGAAGATATGGCTTTCGGCCAGCATGTCGAAGACGTCGAAATAGCGGAAGATCGGTGCAAAGACGGCGTCGACGAGGCTGAAGTCTTCTCCCGCGAAGAATGGCCCCGCCGAAAGCTCTGCCTCGAACGTCCGGAACTTTCCGGCAATGATCTTGCGCTTGTCCTCAAGCTGCGCCGCATCGCTTGTGGTCTCATAGGTCCAGAGATCGGCGAGTATGGAGGAGCCGAACTCCATCCAGCCACGATGCCGGGCGCGCGACAGCGCATCTGCGGGATGCAGCTTTGGACCCGGTTGCGCCTCGTCCAGATATTCGCAGATCGCCGCACTCTCGAAGAGCACGGCTTTTTCGCCGTCCTCTTCTATGACCAGCAGCGGAACCTTGCCGAGCGGCGAGATCTTCAGGAACCAGTCCGGCTTGTTGGCGAGGTCGATCAGTATCCGCTCGAAGGGCGCGCCTTTCTCGCCGAGCGCGATCGCCGCGCGTTGCACATAGGGGCAGAGATGATGGGAGATCAGAGTAAGCTTTTGCATTGGGTTCTCCACAATAGATGTAAGTGCATATAAATAGGATTGCAGCTTCTGTCAAGATAGATGTAATTGCATTCATGTCCGAAGAAACCATTCCCTCAGATGCCGTCACCCAAGCCTGGATCGGCATCATGCGCGCCCAGCAGAAACTGCTGCAGGCCATCGAGACCGACCTGAAGAAGGCGGGGATGCCGCCGCTCGGGTGGTACGATGTTCTGTGGGAGCTTGATCGCGCGCAGGATGGCCGCTTGCGCCCCTTCGAAATCGAAGAGCGGACGCTGCTGGCGCAATATAATCTCTCCCGTCTGATCGATCGTCTCGAGCGCGAGGGCTTGGTGATCCGCGAGACATTTGCGGACGATGGCCGCGGCCGATGGGTTGCCGTGACGGACAGCGGTCGCGCCCTTCGGGAGCGGATGTGGACCATCTATGGGAAGGCGATCGACAGGCATGTCGGCTCGAAGCTCGACGATGCCTCTGCGGGCGCGATCTCGAGGCTTCTGAAGAGGTTTGCCTAAGCGATCAGCGAAGCTGCTTTGGCGCTCAGTGCCTTCACTGCATCCGCCGGCGCAAGCCTCACCTGCAGCCCGCGCTGTCCGCCATTCATGTAAACCAGCGGCTCGGCAAGCGCCGCTTCCTCGAAGGCGGTGGGAACAAGCTTCTTCTGGCCGAAAGGGCTGATGCCGCCGACGTGATAGCCGGTCAGGCGCTCGGCATCGGCGGGCTTCATCATGTTTGCAGCCTTGCCGCCAAATGCGGCAGCAAGCTTCTTCATGCTGACTTCGCGGTCCGACGGCACGACGACGCAGACCGGCTTGCCGTCGACTTCGGCCATCAGCGTTTTCAACACGCGGTGCGGCTCTTCGCCGAGCGCCTCTGCCGCCTGCAGGCCGACGCGCTCGGCATTCGGATCGTAGTCATAGGTATGCACGGTGAATTGCACGCCGGACTTTGCTAGAACCTGCGTGGCGCGCGTCGTCTTAGACATGACTACTGTCCGAATTCCGCGGCATAGGCCTCAGGCTTGAAGCCGATCAGCAGCTTGCCGCCATGCTCCAGCACCGGGCGCTTGATCATCGACGGCTGCGCCAGCATCAGGGCAATCGCCTTCTCGCGCGTCAGGTTTTCGCGCTCGGCATCCGGCAGTTTGCGGAAGGTCGTTCCGGCGCGATTGAGCACCGTTTCCCAACCGGCCTTGTCGATCCAGGCTTCCAGATGCGCCCGGTCGATGCCGGAGGCCTTGTAGTCGTGGAAGTCGTAGGCTGCATCATGCTCGTCGAGCCAGGTGCGGGCCTTCTTCATCGTGTCGCAGTTCTTGATGCCGTAAATCGTTGTTGCCATGATCAGTCTTCCAGCGTTCCGGCCTTGCGCAGCGCCGTGCTCGGGGCGTCGCAGGCAATCTTCATCAGGTCGCCGCGGCGGCGCACCAGGCGGTCGGAGATGCGTGTGACGATCAGGCCAGCTTGCGGCGCACGGATTTCGACTTCGCCATCCGCCATGCCGGGCTTCGTCACGATGGTCGCCAGCAGGTCGCCGGTCGCAACCGTCTCGCCGATATTGCGGTGGAAGAGCACGGTGCCGGCCACCGGCGTGCGGATCATCTCGATATTATCGAGCGGTGCAGCTGGACCGGCAAAGGCGGCGAGCGGCTCAGTTTCGCCCGTCACCGCGCCACGCGCGGCGAGGAAGGCATAGAGCCCATCCGCATCGGCGCTTGCCATGCCGGGATAGACGTCGCGGCGGCCGCGCAGCTCGAGCGTGGTCGAAAGCTTGCCCGGCAGACGGCTGCGCTTCTCACCGGGAACTTCGTATTTCCAGGCAAAGCCGACAGCCTCCTCGAAGGCCGAGCTTTCGCCATCCGACAGCAGCACGGCATCCATCGACAGCGCGCTCGCCAGATCGCTCGCCTCCGGCCAGAAGGCCTCGTCGATATAGGCATATTGCAGCGACTCGTCATCGCAATGCAGGTCAAGCACCAGATCGGCGCCGAGTGCCATATGGATCAGCTCGCGCTTCAGGCGGTCTGCGGCGCGGTAGCGGTCAAGGCTTTCGATCAGGCCGGCGCGGTCGCGCAGCGAAATCAGCGGGAAATCGCGATTGAAATTGGTGCGCGTGCCCAAGTCGAAGCGGCCCTGCATCTCGCCGAAATGTGACTGCGCGGCGCCGATCGGATTGGCCTGCGGCACGACGGTGATGTCGCTTGCGATCCGTCCCTCGCTCTCCGCCTTGCGCAGCTTGCCGCAGAGAAAGTGCAGCACGGCCGTTCCTGGCAGTTCGTTGGAATGGAGTGCTGCCTGCAGATAGATCTTCGGTGCCTGCGGATCGTTGCCCTTGAAATGCAGCACCGGCAGGCGCCACTCGATACCCGGCGTATCGCCGGGAATGATGATTTCGCGAATATCCACTGTTCAGCACTCCCAAATTCTCTGTGCAGGAGCTTTAAGCAACTCCACCGGCACCGCGCAAGCGCCAATGGAGGCTAGCCCAGCAGCGGCCATTCCTCGATGTCCACATGCCGGCCCTCGCCGGTGAGGCTGTTGATCAGCACGAAGGACTTTGCCATCCAGGCGATCGGCTCCGCCAGGATCGTTTCCGGCACGCTGCGATAGTCGTAGAGCAGCGTCATATGTGGCTCAAGTTTCGGCTGAACCCGAACGCTGACACCGCGGTTCATCAGCGCCAGCGCCAGCTGCGCATGAAGTGCCAGGATCTCCTGCCGTCCTTCGTCGGCCCGCAGCACGAGCGCCGGTTTGCCCTGACGGAAGCTGACCGCACGGCGAAAGGTCAGCCTGAAAGGCCGCATCCGAACGGCCGCTGCCGCCGCCAGCCCGTCAAAAAGCATGCTCGGCGGAATCTCGTCCCATTCGCCGAGATGGCAGAGCGAGACATGGAGAAGCCGCTTCGGCCGCGCTCTCTCGCGCAGACCGAAGCGGCGCCGCAGCTCGCCTGCCAGCCGCCTTGCCTGTTCGGCGGCGCGCTCGTCTGGGCGCAGCGCGAAATAGACATTGCAGGGCTTGTGCGCCGGTCCACCGCCACGGCTTGGCGGCACTCCATCCGCCTGCGGCCCGAATGCGAATTCGCTCTGGTTTTGTGCTCCCATCGTCAATCGGCCTTCGCCGCCTCCTCGTGAAGGTCAAAAGGCTAGCAAGCTGGACCGTGGTTGACAAGAACAAAAAGAGAACAAATAATCACTCCAACGCTGCCCCTGTGCATCAGGCAAGAAACGGGTTGAAGCACCGCCGTGCGCATACGATGTTGAGAACAGTCAATCATGGAGGTTGCGTCATGAGCGAGGCAACGCATCACTACTGCATATTCAAGACCGCTGGCGGCTATTGCGGCATCGCCTGGAATGCGGCCGGAATCACCCGCTTCCAGCTGCCGACGAAGGCTGAAAGCTCGACCGAGCAGCTCTTGCTAAGACGCCTGTCGTCAGGCGTGAGCGCCGATCCGCCAGCCGCGGTCGCAGCGACGATCGAGTCCGTCAAACGCTACTTCGCCGGAGAGACCGTGGACTTCTCGGATGTGGTGGTGGATCTGTCCAATCAGGACGAGTTCTTCCGGGAAATCTATGCCGCCGCCCGCCGCGTCGGCTGGGGCCGGACGACGACCTATGGCACGCTCGCTAAGGAACTCGGCCGCGGCTCGGAAGCGGCCCGCGACGTCGGCCAGGCCATGGCCAAGAACCCGGTCGCACTGATCATCCCCTGCCACCGCGTCCTCGCCGCTGGCGGCAAGCTCGGCGGCTTCTCGGCCCCTGGTGGCTCGAATTCGAAGGCAAGGATGCTGGAGCTGGAGGGCGTTCACCTCGGGTCGCCCGAGCCGGCCCAGCAGTCGCTTGGCTTCTAGGCCGTGGGAGTGAGGATCACTCCCACTCGATCGTGCCGGGCGGCTTGCTCGTCACGTCGTAGACCACGCGGTTGATGCCGCGCACTTCGTTGATGATGCGGGTGGCGGCACGGCCGAGGAATTCCATGTCGTAGTGATAGAAATCCGCCGTCATGCCATCGACCGAGGTCACAGCGCGCAGCGCGCAGACGAATTCGTAGGTGCGGCCGTCGCCCATGACGCCGACGGTCTGGACCGGCAGCAGCACGGCGAATGCCTGCCAGATCGCGTCGTAGAGGCCGGCCTTGCGGATCTCGTCAAGATAGATGGCATCAGCTTCGCGCAGGATCTCCAGCTTTTCGCGGGTGATGCCGCCCGGGCAGCGGATCGCGAGACCCGGACCCGGGAAGGGGTGGCGGCCGATGAAGCTATCGGGCAGGCCGAGCTCCTTGCCGAGTACGCGTACTTCGTCCTTGAAGAGTTCGCGCAGCGGCTCGACGAGCTGCATGTTCATGCGCTCCGGCAGACCGCCGACATTGTGGTGCGACTTGATCGTCACCGAGGGGCCGCCGGTGAAGGAAACGCTTTCGATGACATCAGGGTACAGCGTGCCCTGACCGAGGAAATCGGCGCCGCCGAGCTTCTTGGCCTCTTCCTCGAAGGTCTCGATGAACAGGCGGCCGATGATCTTGCGCTTGGTCTCCGGGTCGGAAACGCCTTCGAGTTCGCCGATGAACTTGTCGGAGGCATCGACATGGATCAGGTGCAGATTGTAGTGTTCGCGGAACATGGCGACGACATTGGCCGCCTCGTCCTTGCGCATCAGGCCGTGATCGACGAGCACGCAGGTGAGCTTGTCGCCGATGGCCTCGTGGATCAGCAGGGCCGCAACCGAGCTGTCGACGCCGCCCGAGAGCGCGCAGAGGACGCGCTTGTCGCCGACTTGCTTGCGGATCTCGTCGACCGCCTTCTGGCGGTATGCCGACATAGACCAGTCGCCCTTGATGCCGGCGATGTTGTGAATGAAGTTGCCGATCAGCTTGGCGCCATCGGGCGTGTGCACCACTTCCGGGTGAAACTGCACGCCGTAATACTTGCGCTTCTCGTCGGCGATGAAGGCGTAGGGCGCGTTCGGCGAGGTCGCCACGACCTTGAAGCCTTCAGGCAGCGCCGTGACGCGGTCGCCGTGGCTCATCCAGACCTGGTGGCGCGAACCCTTCGACCAGAGGCCTTCGAACAGCTTGCTGTCTTCGTCGACCTCGAGGAAGGCGCGGCCGAATTCGCGGTGATGGCCGCTCTCGACCTTGCCGCCGAGCTGCATGCACATCGTCTGCTGGCCGTAGCAGATACCGAAGATCGGCAGGCCGCTGTCGAAGATGATCTGCGGCGCACGGGGCGATCCCTCATCGACCGTCGAGGCCGGGCTGCCGGACAGGATCACGGCTTTCGGCTGGAGGCGCTTGAAGCCCTCTTCGGCGGATTGGAAGGGAACGATCTCGCAGTAGACCCCCGCTTCGCGCACGCGGCGCGCGATCAGCTGGGTTACCTGGCTGCCGAAATCGACGATGAGAACGCTGTCGGGATGTGCTGTCTGGGTCATGGCGAGCCTTTAATGAAAAGCACCCGTTCTTGCAATGCGGGAAATCGGGGCGTGGCGGATTTTATTGTCCCGATTGTCCCTGCTATCAAGGCTTTCAGAACCAGAATACGCCGTCTTCCAGCGCCGTAAACAGGCTGTCCACGGCATAGGAAAGCTTGCGGTCGACGACGTGAAGATACTCGGTCCAGCCGGAAATATGCTGCAGCTCCTCGACGCCGTCGGAAATGCCGCGCAGGCCAATCAGCGGCAGATTATATCCCTGGCAGGCGCGCAGGATCGCAAAGGTTTCCATGTCGACCATATCGGCGGCGATCTCGGCATAGGCGGGACCTGAGATCACGTTGCCGCCCGTGGAAAGCGTAGCCTCGGGAATACCGGGAATGCGTAGCGGCAGGTCGAGCGTCGCCGGCAGGTCGAGGAAAGGCGTCTTGCCTTTCTCGAAACCGAGCGGCGAGGCGTCCATATCGCGGTAGGAGACGGACGAGACCTGATAGACTTCGGTCTGCTCGAGCTTTGCCGAACCGGCCGAGCCGAGGGAGACGACGAGCTGCGGCAGATCGTCGGTCGCGTCGAGCCTAGCCAGCGTCTTCGTCATCGCAATCGCGGCCTCGACCGGGCCGATACCGGTCATCAGTGGTTCGAAGCGGGACTTGAGGAACGGGCCGTATTCAGCCTCCGCTGCCATCACGAACAGGATCGATTTTCCGGCAACGGATTTCAGCTCGAACTTCATCCGGTAATTCCCTCTCTTCCTCGCACGACCATCATCGTGCCCGTCATCGATGCAATCAGTTTCGCGGGGCCGTCGCCGATCGCGTAGCCGCGGCCGTCCGCGACAATGATGTTGCTGCCGGGCTTGGTGATCTCTCCCCGGAACAGGAAGCGATCGCCCCGGCCGGGAGACATCAGGTTGACCTTGAATTCGATTGTGAGGATCGAGGCATCCGCGTCGATCATCGTGTAGGCGGCAAAACCGCAGGCGCTGTCGAGCGCGGCGGAGATGATGCCCGCATGCAGGATGCCGTGCTGCTGCGTCAGCTTCACGTCGAACGGCAGCTCGATCTCGACGACGCCGTGTTCGACACGCGTCAGTTCCGCCCCGATCGTCTCCATCGCCGCCTGGCGCGAGAAGCTCTGCCTGATCCGTTCGCGGAAGTCTCCGCTATTGCCGACGCTCATACCTTGTCCCTTCGAGCGGCGAAAGTGGCATGGCGCGCCGGATTCGACAAGGATGGCGGAAGGCAATTCAGTTCAGGTAGGCGATCGAGGCGTTGAGAACTGTCGCAAAGCCGACCCAGACGGCATAGGGCAGGAAAAGCGCGGCTGAGATCCGGTCCGCCTGCCATCGATTAGCGATGAAGGCGATGACCAATGCCAGCAGGACGATGATGATAAAAAGGGCCGCCCGCGGCATTTCGGCGCCGAAGAAGAAGGGTGACCAGAGAAAGTTGAAAACCATCTGCACCGCCCAGATCAGCATCGCCGCCGAAAGATGGCCACGCATCCAGGTTCGTGCGCCGGCAATGCCAATCAGGATGTAGAGGATCGACCAGACCGGTCCGAAAACCCAGTTCGGCGGATTGAAGGCCGGCTTGGCCAGCGACTGGTACCATTCGCCGGGAAGATTGTTGGTGCCGATCAGCAGCCCGCCTCCGAGCGAGACGGCAATGAAGACGAGATAGGTGAGGGCTTTGCTCATGCCGCGGAGCTAGGGCGGCATATTCCGTGGTCCAGCGCGCCTAGGTGCGCTGGCGCGCAATTCGCACGATGTGTTGATCCCATGCCACATCGCTATGGGCCGAGAGGAACTCGCCGTCATAAGAGGAAATGGCAAAGCCATGTGCGGCCGGTGCGATCCCGGCGGCCTCGGGCAGGGCATCCTCGGAGACCATCCGGCCGGTGCAGGCATCGATCGTCACCGAGAGCCCCTTCGGCGAGGTGATGCCGATCAGCCGGTCGGCGCGGTTGACTGCGATGGCGCCGACATAGCTGCCGAGGCGGCGCGTCGTCTCCTCCGGCAGGTCGATGAGAGTCAGATCCTCGCCCTTCGAAAAATGCCCGACGAGCGGCGGCAGATCGCGCCGCGAACCCTCATACTGGCAGGCAAACCAGACGCGGCCATCGGCATCGAGATCGACGTGGCGGGTGGAGACCTGCGCCCATTGCGGCGGCAGCGTCCGTTTCTCGATCAGCGCGCCGGTCGCCGCGTCGATCAGTGCCAGCGATGGCTGCATGGCGTCGAGATTGAGCTTGGTGCGGCCGAAATCCGGATGGGTCTCGATGCCGCCATTGGCAACGACCAGCATCCGTCCGTCATCGGAAACGGTCATGTCATGGGGGCCGACGCCGAAAGTCTCGTATTCGCCGATCCGGGCGAAGCGATTGGTGGCGTCGTAGAGTCCGATCATGCCGCGATTGCCGTCGAAATCGTTCTCGCTGGCATAGAGGATGCGGCCATCGGGCGAGAAACTCCCATGCCCGTAGAAATGCCGCCCCTCGATCGAGGTGATGACGATGGGCTCGCCCTTGTTCCAGGGGTCGAAGATCATCGCATATGTGCCCGGGCGGCGGGCAAAGGCCACGGTCTTGCCGGTCGCCTTGCTGAATGCCATGCCATGGGCACGGGCGGGCAGCTCGACCTGATCGATGATCTCGCCGCGTTCGGTGACGGTCGCAACGGCAAAAGAGCCATCCGCCGCACGGATGCCGGAGGCATAGACGGCGTCGGCGCGCTCGAGCGCGAAGAGGCTGCGCGGCTGCAGGGCGGCGAGGAAGGTCACGCCTGCGGCCTTCACGAAACCGCGCCGGTCGATCGCCGCGCTGCGCCACATCGGGCTCAGTCCCCGTCGGAGAAGGAGAAGCCGGCCGAAAGGCCGATCGCGCCGCCGTAATCGTCGCTGATCTTGGTAATCAGGTCGCGGCTGGTCGCCAGAAACGCATCGAGCTTGGCCCTTTCGGCATCGCTGGTCGCGACATCGATATCAGGATTGAGCTTCGGCACCGTATCGAGCAGCGTCTTGAAGTTGGCTTCGATCGCATCGGCTATCGGCTTCTTGTCGGCGGGCAGCAGGTCGGCCATACCGGCCTTCTGCCAGAGCGTGCGCAGTCCCTCGATATTGGCGGCCATCGATTTCCAGGTGTTCTTCGAACGCCAGTAGATCGCCATGCGCGGGCGCGGAGCCGCATCCTTGCCCTTGTAGAACTGTTCCAGGCGCTGGTCGCGAACCGTCTCGGCACCATGGACGAGGATGCCGAGGAGAGCCGTCACCGCTTCCTTGTTGTCCATGAAGTCTTCGCTATCCGGGCCGGGATGCTTCCAGCTCGCCTGGACACCATCGGGCTTTTCCCAGGCGGCGACGACTTCGCCGGCCTCGCGCTGGATGTTTCCGGCAACAGCCGCGCCATACTGGCAGCGGAAGCCGTTCTTCTGCTTGGTCAGGTCGTCGGAACCATTGCCGTAGAGCACATATTCCAGCGCCGTCAGTCCCTGCAGCGCGACGCTCTTGCCGGCGATCGCGTCGACCGTGGCATCCTGCGGATCGGCCTTGGCGATCAGCGCCTGGACCTGCTTCAGGCCGACGCCCTTGCGATCCGGGAAGAACAGGATGTGTTCGAAGAGGTTGTCGTGAATGACCGGTCCGGTCTGGACGATCTCGATATTCGACCAGTAGCGGATCGTGTCGTCGAAGGTCGATTTCGCCTTGTCGAGCGTCTGCTGCGTGCCATCGGCGCAAAGGTCCTTCATCGCCGTCGTCAGGCGGGCGGCGGACTGCTGCATGTTGCGGTAACCCGGACGGATCACCTCGTCGACGGCGCGCGCCATCACCTGCGGCACCGCGTCTTCGTTGAGGCCCGAGGGCGCCGGCGCCGTCTGGGCGGCAGCCTGACCGGCAAGGGCAAGCGAGAGAACGAGAGGTTGCCAAAGGCGCATTACAGGGACTCCAGGAATCTGATCAGGGCCTCTCTATCGTCTTTCGGCAGAGAGGAGAATGCATCGCGGGCTTTTTCTGCTTCGCCGCCATGCCAGAGGATTGCTTCGGTGAGGTTCCTGGCGCGGCCGTCATGCAGGAAAAAGCTGTGTCCGCTGACAGTCCGGGTCAGTCCTATACCCCATAGCGGCGGCGTGCGCCATTCACGTCCACTTGCAAGACCGACCTGTTGCCCGTCGGCAAGCCCGTCTCCCATGTCATGCAGCAGGAAATCGGAATAGGGCCAGATAAGCTGAAAAGATTGAGCTTTTTCAGCCGTGTCGCGGCGCGTCACGAATTTTGGCACGTGGCAGGCGACGCATCCCGACTGGTAGAAAAGCTGCTTGCCGCGCAGCGTATCGGCAAAGCTCGCCTTGCGCCGGGCGGGCACCGCCAGATTGGCGGAGTAGAAGGTCACGAGATCGAGAACCGGCCCCGGCGCCTCTTCGTTGCCAAGCCGCTTCTGTACGCCGGTCGGCATCTTGCGGCATTTGGTCTCGGCATCGGTGCAGTCGCCATGGGCGTCCGGGCGGTCGGGGGTGGAGATGCCGATATCGTTCGAGAAGGCATCGGCGCTTTGATCGCGCACGGTGGCGTTCTGCGCTTTCCAGCCGAAGCGGCCGAGCGCAATCTGCCCGGTCAGGTGATCGCGCACGATTGCAGCCTTGCCCGATATGCCGTCGCCATCGCGATCGTCGGGATCGGCATGCGCCAGGATATCGGCAGCCGGGATCGCCTCGATGAGGCCGAGGCCGATCATCGCAGGCGCGACGCGCGGAGAGATCGTCGTCGCCGGGTCGAGAGGGCCATAGGCAAGATCGGTCACGGAGTAGCTGGGCACGCGCAGCGACACGACTTCGCCGCCGGCAAGCGTCACCGGTTTTTCGGCGTAGCTGATCTTCATCCGTCCCTCGGCCGCAAGCCCGGGCACAGCGAGGTCCTGCAGTTGGTGACCGTAGACGGGGTCGGGTAAGTTGACGGTCTCAGCGTCGGCGATCGCCTTTTCCTCGTCCGGCGTCTTCGGCGTGCGTGCCAGCCGCAGGAACATCGACGTAGTGCTGACGCCGCCTTCCGGCGGCTTGCCGCGGCCGTCATTGACGTGGCAGCTCATGCAGGAGCGCGCATTGAACAGCGGCCCGAGGCCGTCGGAAGCTTGTGTGGAGGAGGGCGCGGACACCCAGAGCTTCTTGAACAGCGCGTTGCCGAGCTTGAAGTTCTGCTCTTCCTCGAAGGGAATATTGGCAGAGATATGCGAGAAGCTGTCTTCGGTAACAGGGTCGATCGAGGTCGCCGCACCCGCCTGCATCGCTTCGTAGGGCTCGGCTTTCGAGAAATCCGTCGCCGGCCGCGTCACATCGGCGACCCGCTTCAGGTCGGCGTCGGAAAGATCGGTGCGCTTCAGCGGCAGATCGAAATTGGCGGCGAGCGCGACGGGAAGGCCGGCAAGCGTGGCGAGAAGCGCGACGCTGAAATAGAGACGGCGAGCCCGTTGATCTGGCATTTCGGAGTTCGGGCCGCCCTTCTGCAGGACGGCCCGCCTTTATTGCTTATTTGAAGACAGCGTTAGGATTATCCAGGCTGTCCGAACCTTCAAGCTCAACCTTGCCGAGGTCGAGTGCGGCAATAACGCGCTGGATCGACTTGGTCTGGTCGACGAGGCCGTCGATGGCGGCCTGGACGACAGCGTTGCCTTCCTTGTTGCCTTCGCCGATCATCTGGTCGTACTTCTCGACCGTCTCGCCGCGCTTGGCCATGGCGTGCATGGCGTCGAGCGTCGTCTTCAGCTTGCCTGCAACTTCCTTGTCGAGCTTCTTGTCCTTGGCGGCGACGAGGTCGTGCAGCGACGGCCCGGTCATCTTGGTGCCGTCGACGCGGGTGTATTCGCCCGTGTAGGCAGCGGCAATGCCGATCGCATCGTTGAGGTGCGAGTTGTAGGTGTTGTCGGAGAAGCAATCGTGTTCTTCTTCCGGATCGTGCAGCAGCAGGCCGAGCTTCATGCGCTCGCCGGCGAGCTCGCCGTAGGAGAGCGAACCCATGCCGGTCAGGATGGCGGTGAGGCCAGCCTTGGCATTTTCCTCGACATGCTTGGTCGCAGCGCCGCCGGGAGCCCAGTTGTCGGTCATTTCCTGCAGGTCGGAAACGAGCAGCGTGGAGGCCGACTTCAGGTATTCGGCGCGGCGGTCGCAATTGCCGTGCGTGCAATTCTTGAGATCGTAGTCGGTTGCCGGGCGATTGCCTGCGCCCGGGCCGGTGCCGTTCAGGTCCTGGCCCCAGAGCAGGAACTCGATGGCGTGGTAGCCGGTCGCAACGTTGGCTTCGACGCCGCCTGCTTCAGCCAGCGTGCCGGAGAGGAATTCGGGCGTCAGCTTGGAAGCGTCGACATCCTTGCCATCGATCTTGATCGTCTTGTTGGCGATGACATTGGCGACATAGAGAGAGTTCTCGTCGCTCTCGGTGCCGTAGGAGGCGTCGACATAATCGATCAGGCCTTCGTCGAGCGGCCAGGCGTTGACCTTGCCTTCCCAGTCATCGACGATCGGGTTGCCGAAGCGGTAGACTTCGGTCTGCTGGTAGGGAACGCGGGCCTTGATCCAGGCGTCGCGGGCAGCCTTCAGCGTCTCGTCGGTCGGTGCCTTCAGGAAGGCGTCGATGGCGGCGTCGAGCGCCTTTGCGGTGGTCAGCGAGTCTTCGTATTTCGCATGCCCGACGTCGGCATAGTGCTTGACGACGTCAGCGGCCTTCGGGGCGGCTGCGAAAGCCGGTGCGGCGGATAGGGGGGCTACCGCCAGCGCCAATGCTACGCAGACATTCTTGTTGAGCTTCATGGTCCTCTCCTGTGACGGATCTCCGTCTGAAATGCCGGAGTCTCATCGCCCAAAAGCAAACTTGTGTCAAACACTCTAGTTTGGAATGGTTTTAAGGACCGGAAACGCCAAAACGCTGACGTTTCCAAAAAGCGGATCGACCCCAGCGATCGGCGGCAGAAAAGCTTCAAGCCTTGCGCTGCATCCGGCAGAAAAAGAAGCCGTCGGTGTCGGTCGATGCCGGGGTCAGCGTGATCGTTGCCTGGTCGGAGGAGCGCGGCTGCGGCGCGCCGGCGCCGAACAGGCCGTTCCAGGCGGGCAGGGCGCTGACGATCGCAAATTCCGGATGATCGGCCGTGAACTTGCGGACCTGTTCCTCGTTCTCCTGCGGCAGGACCGAGCAGGTCACGTAGATCAGCTCGCCGCCGGGACGCACGAAGGCGCTTGCCTGCGTCAGCGCATCCTGCTGCTGGCTGGTGCGCTCGTCGAGATTCTTGGCCGTCAGCCGCCACTTGGTATCCGGGCGGCGGCGCCATGTGCCGGTGCCGGTGCAGGGCGCATCGACCAGCACCTTGTCGCAGCGGTCCGTCAGCGCAGCAAGCGCCTTGGCATCGTCGTGAACCTGGACGTTGCGCGTGCCCGCACGCTTGAGGCGCTCGATGATCGGCGCCAGCCGCTTGCGGTCGGCGTCATAGGCGTGAACCTGGCCCTTGTTGTGCATCGCGGCTGCCATGGCGAGCGTCTTGCCGCCGCCACCGGCGCAATAGTCGAGAACCTGCTCACCGTCCTTCGGCAGCACCAGATCGGCAACGATCTGCGATCCTTCGTCCTGAACTTCGAACCAGCCTTTTTGGAACGAAAGCTCGGCCGTGACGTTTGGAAGTCGTGAGGCGCCTTCGCCGGCCGGTATGCGCATGCCGTATCGCGCGATCTTCGCCTCATGCGCTCCCGAGCGCTCCAGCGCCTTCACGGCCTTTTCGCGGCTGGCCTTGAGGATGTTGGCGCGCAGGTCGAGCGTCGGCCGCGTGGCAAGCGCCTGCGCCTCCGCAAGCCAGCTGTCGCCAAAGGCAGTTTCGAAGGACGGCTGTACCCATTCCGGGATATCGCCCTGAATATAGGGAAGTGCGTCTGCGAGGTCGCGCTCGGCAAAGGCCGCGGCGGCACTGGCCGGAAGTTCGGGCGGTGCAAATTTGTCACCGGAAAGCTCGGCGGCCAGGCTTTCCAGGGTGAAGCCCCACTGGCGCAGCATGACGGCATAGGCGAGCGTCAGCGGGCTGTCGTCATCCATCAGGAAAGCGTGCGACAGGCGCATGCGAAGCGCGTCGTAGACGATGTTGCCGATTGCGGCGCGGTCGCCGGATCCGGCAAAGCGGTGGGCAAGGCCCCAGTCCTTGAGCGCGTCGGCGACAGGTCTCTTTCGCTGCTCGATGTCAGCAAGAACCGAAATCGCCCCTTCGAGGCGGCCGCCCAAACGCATTCACAAGTCTCCTGTTGCCAACGGCTTGTGAACGATCCGCGGGAAGGAAGACAGATGCAGCGGATAATTCACAAGTCTCAAGCGCGTGGTAAACGCGATTGACGGCAAGAGCAAGCGCTCAACGGCGCAAGCATATGGACGCCTTAGCGGGAGGCGACGACTTCGTAGCACACCTTGGCGGTGCCGGTGCTGACCATGCCGATGTTCTGAGCGGCAGCGCGCGACAGGTCGAGAACCCGGCCGCGGATGAACGGACCGCGATCGTTGACGCGAACGATGACGCTACGGCCATTGTTGCGGTTGGTGACCTTGAGCTTGGTGCCGAATTTCAGAGAGCGGTGTGCGGCAGTCAGGGTGGCGGGGTTCATACGTTCGCCGGAAGCAGTTTTGGAGTGCAGTGCGTACCACGAAGCACCACCACATCCAGCTGCAGCAAATCCTTCGGCGGGAAGGATGAAAGAACAGGCTGCAATTGCCGCGGCAGTGATTAGAGAACGGCTGATTTTCCTCAAAACGGAGTATCCCTCAACTATTGAACTTGCGCCTTGGGGGCGGTGAGGGCTTGAATCCGTCCAAAAGTGGCGAAAAAGTGCCACCGCCGATCACGGAATGTTACAGATTGTAATATTCGTGATTCCGCCGGCGTTAAGGTCAATAAAGTCTTGCTGCCGCAATCATGGAAAAAAGATAATAGAATCAGGTAAAATTAGAACAATTTTTCGCGACCAGAGTCTGCTCACGGAATGTTACGGTGATCACAAAAATAATTTTGCCGGACCGCCATATTTATTGCCGTATTTGCGCAAATTTAGAGGCCGTTAACCATAAATCGGCGCGAAATTTTGATTGAGAAAATTCGGAAGTAGGAATTTTCTGCTCTTTGAAGGGTTATTTTGCTAATTCGGAAGTGTTAGTTTTCCAGCGCCGGTCCTGCCACATCTGGGCGAGGGACATCGGATAGTTCGGGAAGGCGAAAGCGAAGCCGGCGGCCTTCAGTTTGGCGTTGGAGACCCGCTTGTTCTCTCCATAGAAAGAGCGTGCCATCGGCGTCAGTTCGGCAGTCTCGAAGGCCTGTTCTGGCGGCGGCTCGACGCCCATCAGGCGGGCCGCCTCGACGATCACATCCTGCGGCGGACCCGGAAGATCGTCGGTGACATTATAGATGCCGCCGAGCTTCTCCTTGGACAGGAACAGGGCGGAACCGCCGATATCCTCGACACGGATCCGGTTGAAGACCTGGTCCTTCTTGATCAGCCGCCGCGCCGTGCCGCGCTCCAGATTGACGAAAGCGTTGCGTCCCGGCCCGTA
Organism: Rhizobium sp. BG4; assembly: GCF_016864575.1. Lineage (NCBI taxonomy): Bacteria > Pseudomonadati > Pseudomonadota > Alphaproteobacteria > Hyphomicrobiales > Rhizobiaceae > Rhizobium > Rhizobium sp. BG4. The sequence goes on along the minus strand of NZ_CP044125.1, from coordinate 1,531,272 downwards.
GATGCCGGAGAGACGCAGGATCGCTGCCGGGATGCCGAGTGCCGCGCCGGTATCGGCCCAGGCCTGCTCGGCCTCCAGCCGTTCCTTCGAGCGCCCGGAAACCGGAACGCAGACTGTATCCTCGCCAACCCAGGCACCCTGGTGATCGCCATAGACTCCGACCGTCGAGAGATAGCCGATCCATTGCAGCTCCGGCATCAGCGTCGCGAGCTCTGAACCGGCGATATTGATGAGCGGATCGCCGCTCTCGCGGGGGGCGATCGATTGCACGAGATGGGTTGTGCCGCGCATGGCCGCTGCAAGCTCGGGGCTCAACGTCTCGCCATCGAAGATGAAGCCTTCGATACCGGCTGCGGTGAGGTGGTCGAGTTTCTCGGCGCTGCGCGTCGTTCCGCAGACATGTGCGCCTGCCGCAGCAAAAGCCTTGGCGATCGCCATTCCGGAGTAACCGCAGCCGAAGATCACCAGTTTCATGCCATTTCTCCCGCCATGCGCCATTCGTCGAGGACATCGGCGTCCTCCTCATTGGGCCTTTCTGCCGCAAATGAAGAAAATTCGCCAGCGCTCATCAGCCGCGACAGCGCCCATATCGCCATGCCGCGAACGGCGGGTGCGGGATCGGCGCTGAGATCGCGGCAGGCGCCGATGAATTCGCGATCCCCTGAATTGCCCGCGGCGATCAACACATTGCGGATGAAGCGGTCCCGCCCGATCCGCTTGACTGGAGAGCCGCTGAAGAATGTGCGGAATGTGGGATCATCGAGGCTCAGCAGGAAAGCGATCGACGGCTCTTTCAGGTCTTCGCGCGCCTGGAGCTTCATCTCGGATGCCGAGGCGGCAAACTTGTTCCACGGACAGGCGGCCAGACAATCGTCGCAGCCATAGATGCGGTTGCCGATCAGCGGCCGGAATTCGGCAGCGATCGGCCCCTTGTGCTCGATCGTCAGATAGGAAATGCAGCGCCGCGCATCGATTTGATAGGGCGCCGGAAAGGCATCGGTTGGGCAGGCATCGAGGCAGGCTCGGCAGGAGCCACAGTGATCGCTCTCCGCCGCGTCGATATCGAGGTCGGCGGTGGTGAACATCGAGCCGAGAAACAGCCAGGATCCATGTGTGCGGCTGACGAGGTTCGTATGCTTGCCCTGCCAGCCAAGCCCGGCAGCGGCGGCGAGCGGCTTCTCCATCACCGGCGCGGTATCGACGAAGACTTTCACATCGGCACCCGACCGTGCCGCAAAGCGCGTCGCGATCTCCTTGAGACGGCCCTTGATGACGTCGTGATAGTCGCGGTTGCGTGCGTAGACGGAGATCGCAGCCTTTTCCGGCTTGGCAAGGATGCCGCGCGGATCCTCTTCCGGGCCGTAGTTCAGCCCGAAAACCACGATCGAGCGCACATCGCTCCAGAGCGTGCGCGGATCGCCGCGCCTCTCCAGCGTCTCGGCCATCCATTCCATCGTGCCGTGACGTCCGGCATCGACGAATTCACCGAGCCGAGCCTTCGCTTCGGGAATGGTGTCCGGCCGGGTGACGCGACAGAGCTCGAAGCCGAGAGCAGCCGCTTCGGCGCGCACGAAAGCCGTCAGGCTTTCGCGCTTCTTTCGCTCTTTGTCTTCCTCTGATCGTACGGGCATCGAGGGCCCCCGTCAGAAATCCAGGTCGGCGTAATGGGAAACGGGCGTCAGCCCGCGAACGCGCTCGTTGAGCAGCGGCCGGAAAGACGGGCGTGACTTGATGCGCTGGTACCAGTCCTTGACGATCGGCGCTTCCGTCCATTCGATCTCGCCGAGATAGTCGAGGATCGAGATCGAGGCCGCCGCGGCGAGATCCGCATAACTCATCCGCTCGCCTGCCAGCCACTGGCGCGAACCGGCAAGCCAGGTCACATATTTCATATGCTGGCGAATGTTGTTGCGCGCCGTGCGCAGCATCTTGGAGTCAGGTGCGCCGCCGCCCTGTTCGGCGGTCATCTGCAGCTTGTAGACCCGCTCGCGGGCCAGCGGCCGCGTCACGTCGGTCTCCATCTTCTGCATGAACCATTCGACGAGACGGCGGATTTCCGCACGCTGGAACGGGTCTTCGGCAAGCAGCCGCCGGTCGCGCTTCAGCACACCATGGGTTTCGTCGAGATATTCGGAAATGACAGTCGCGCCGCAGAGCGCCCGCATGCTGTCGTCCACGTAGACAGGCAGCGTCCCGGCGGGGTTGAGCGCCAGAAAGTCACGGCGCTTGTCCCAGGTCTGCTCTTCAACGAGATCGACCTGATAGCCGTATTCTGCAAGCACCAGCCGGATGAACCGGGAGGATGTCGACATGGGGTGATGATAAAGTACTGGCATTATGAGTTTTCGGTCCGCCCGCGTTTCGGCGACATTGTGTCCTTCTCAAACTCCTAACAATTACAGTTTAAGAAAGATATAGGATTGGATGGCGGCTTCAACCGTGAAGCAGGTTTGAAGCGCCTCTAAGCGCGGCCAATGATGGATTTTTCATGACCTTTGGAGGATCCGGCCTTTTTCCGCCATCCTGATGACGAATGAGTGCCCGCTGCCGAAACCCGCGCGGATCCTGATTCGGCGGCCTGGAGTTTTAACCGGAGACCATAGATGGAATATATAAACGCGATCATCCTGGGTATTATCGAGGGGATTACGGAATTTTTGCCGATCTCCAGCACCGGCCACCTCATCATTGCCGAGCAGTGGCTCGGAGCCCGGTCCGACACGTTTAATATTGTCATTCAGGCAGGCGCCATTCTGGCAGTCACGATCATCTACTGGCGCCGCCTCGTCGATCTCGTGATCGGCTGGCGCGAACCGAAGAACCGCCGTTATGCCTCGAGGCTGATCGTCGCCTTCCTGATCACCGCCGTCCTCGGCCTGATCGTCAAGAAGCTGGGCTTCGAACTGCCTGAAAACGCCACGCCGATCGCCTGGGCGCTGATTATCGGCGGCTTCTGGATGATCTTTGCCGAATGGGCAGCCGCCAAGAAGCCTCCCTATAAGGACATCACCTGGATGGTCGCCATTCTCGTTGGCATCGCCCAGGTCGTGGCTGGTATCTTCCCGGGCACCTCGCGCTCCGGCGCAACGATCTTCGTTGCCATGCTCGCCGGAACCGCCAATCGCGCCGCCGCGACCGAATTCGCCTTCCTCGTCGGCATCCCGACCATGTATGCGGCAAGCGCCTACCAGCTGCTGAAAACCGTCAAGGATGGCGGTGCCGCCAACGAAGACTGGACTGCCCTCGGCATTGCCTTCGTCGTCTCGACGATCGTTGCCTTCATCGCCGTCAAATGGCTGCTCTCCTATATCCAGAGCAACCGCTTCACCCTCTTTGCGATCTACCGCATCATCCTCGGCGCAATCCTGCTCGGCATGGCCTATGCCGGCATGATCGCCTGAGCCTGAACGAAAAACAGCCCTTTGCCTGCGGGCAGAGGGCTGGATACCAATCTGGAAATGGAAAAGAAGCTGATCCCGTGAAAGCGGCGCTCATGCGCGCCGCGCGGGAATAATCCCGCTTAGTTGGGGATGCTTGCCGTCGAGCAGGGATCGACGCCGTAAGCCGGCGCACAGCCTTCCTTAACAGCCGCGACCGAACCGGGCGCGATGAAGGAGCCCGCCAGGATAACCAGTGCCGCACACGCAAAGAGAAGCGCGATTGACTTGCCCATCGCTATAAAGCCTTTCAAATCGATTGAACGCGCCTGCCAAGCCTCGTGAGCCGCTACCTGCGCGCCGGGTGTGTAGTCAGTGGAATGGCAAATAGCAATAAATGTTCCTGCTAAATGTGACGTTAATTTCACTAATTTTTTCATGCGTCTTTTATGCAACGCCAATCCGGTTCGGGGCGCAGAAAAACACGCGAAACTTGCGCCAGATTTGACACTTCGCCCAAAACAGAAACGCCGCCTGTGGAAATCCTCAGGCGGCGCTTCAGTTAATCCTAACGGACGAATCAGGCGGCTTTGCCGGTTCCCGTGTACTGGCCGTGCGGGCGGTAATGCACGAGGTAGGACGGCAGAACCGAGGTTACCATCGTCGGCGTGATGCCGAGGCCCTTCAGCGTGCGCTCGTCCTTCTCAGCCTTGGCGGAGACGACGTTGTCGTATTTCAGCAGGCGAACCTGGTCCGGCGTGATCGGCGGCGAAACGAAGGGGATCAGCGAGGCGATGCTGCCGATCAGCGAAGCAATACCGGCCGGCATCGAAACCAGCGGGTTCTTGCGCGCCGTTACCTTCAGCATCGTCTGAAGACATTCGCGGAAGCTGAGGACCTCGGGGCCGCCGAGTTCGTAGATCTTGCCTGCAACGGCCTTGCCATCGACGGCGCGGGCAACGGCTTCAGCGACGTCTTCGACGTAAACCGGCTGCAGCTTGGTCGTGCCGCCGCCGATGACCGGCAGAACCGGCGAGAGGCGGGCCATGTCGGCGAACTTGTTGAAGAAGCTGTCCTCGGGTCCGAAAACGATCGACGGACGGAAGATCACCGCGTCCTTCTTGATCGACAGTACCGCGGCTTCGGCGCGGCCCTTGCTGCGGGCATAGTGCGATTCCGACTTCTCGTCGGCGCCGATTGCCGAAACGTGGACCAGGCGGGCCTTGGCATTCTTGGCGGCTTCAGCCACGGCGCGGGCGCCGAAATCCTGGACGGCGTCGAAAGTGTTGCGGCCGGTCTCCAGCAGGATGCCGACGCAGTTGACGACGCAGTCGGAACCCTCGACGGCGCGCTCGACCGACTGACGGTAGCGCAGGTTTGCCTGGACGAAGGAAATCTGGCCGACATTGCCGAGCGGCTGCAGGAAGCCGGCGAGATCCGGACGGCGGACGGCGACGCGGATGCGATAGCCGCGCTTGGCAAGCGCACGAACCACATGCCTGCCGACGAAGCCGGAGCCTCCGAACACGGTAACGAGCGGCGGCAGGTTGGCAAGGGTCATGGCAGTTTCCTCGAAAGGCTTGGGAAGGAGTAGTTGTTGGCTCCCGTATTAGCCGAATCCGGCGGCGACGGAAAGGCCCATCGCAGCCGAGTTTCGCATCTGCGAAAGCGCTTTCAGATGCCTTCGACAACCACCATTTCGGCATCCGCCACTTCCTGGCGGATCTTGGCGGCGATCTGGTATTCCGGCGAGTTGTAGCAATCGACCGCAGCCTGCATCGACGGGAACTCGATCACCACATTGCGCGCCCGCGCCTTGCCCTCGAGCTCGGTAATCGCCCCGCCACGCGCCAGGAAGTTGGCGCCGTACTTCTCGAAGGCAGGCTTCGCCGCCGCGACGTAATCCTTGTAGCGCTCGGCATCGCGAACATCGACGCGCGCAATCCAGTATCCCTTGGCCATGATCTTCCTCCGATTGACGTTGGCGTCTGTCTTCAGACAAATTGGCGCAAGGGTCAATGGCGGGTGATAGCACGGGGCCGGAGGGAGCAAGATGAAACGCGAGGCCGCCATCGGACTTCACGCCGCCTTCCTTGCTGCGCCGCTGCTCGTCCTGCCGGGCTCGCCCGCAAATGCGAAAGCCTGTCCGGTGAAGACCGTTTCCGATTTGAAAGCCGCAGATGCCGCAGCGAAGGCTGTCGCGATTTCCTGCGATCTGCGGCTCGATGCCGGAGATGTCGTCAGGGCGCCGATCGAACTATCGGGAAGCAAGGCCTCCAACGTCACCATCGATTGCGGCGGCGGGACGCTGGATGGCACCGGCTACAAGGCACACACGCTGGCGATCCGGTCGATCCGCCAGACGGATGGCAGCTGGGATGTGCCCCACAACGTCACGGTTCGAAACTGCACGATCAAAGGCGACCTCAGGATCATTGGTATGGCCGAGAATGGTCAGGGCACCTGGCTCAAGCAGTCGTCAATCTCGGAGGGGCATACCGCCCGCGCGCAGGCGGCTGCTCCTGCCAAGATCACCGTCAGCAACGTGACCTTCATCGCCAATGGCCGGATACCGCTCTATGCCGGGCCGGGAACGACGGGGCTCGATGTATCCGGGTCCCAGTTCATCGGCAGCACGAACAGCGTCGTCATCTATTTCGATGCTGAGTCCGCCGGTAACATCGTCGAAGACAATGTCTTCAACATCAGAACAAAAAGCCGCGAGCAGATTGCGCTCGATGGTTCGGCCGATAACAGGATCGCCGGCAATACATTCACCGATCCGGTCAATGGCGGCATCTTCCTCTATCGCAATTGTGGGGAGGGCGGAACGATCCGCCATCAGGCGCCGCAGCGAAACGTCATCATCGGCAACACGTTTCGCTACAAGAGCGCATCGGGCGCCAAGCCCGCGGTCTGGATCGGCAGCAGACAGGGCAACAGCCGCTATTGCTTCAACGATGCCGCTTACCCATTCGGCAGCAGCCTGAATTCCCGGGACTTTGCGGAGCATAATTCGGTGACGCAAAACCTGCTGCCTGGAGGTAGCCCGTCGCTGATCGTCAATAATGATGCCGACAATCAGGTCAGCGGCAACCGTTAGGCGGAGAGTGCCGCATCCATTTCCGACAGGATCGCCCGCGCGGCCTCGCGCGGATCGGCAGCCTTGACGATCGGGCGGGCGACGACGAGGTGGCTGGAGCCTGCCTTCAGGGCATCAGCCGGCGTCATGACGCGCTTTTGGTCGCCCTTTTCGCTGCCGGCCGGGCGGATGCCCGGGGTGACGACGGCCATGTTGGGGCCGACGATCTTGCGGACGGCGGAGGATTCTTCGGCAGAGCAAACGATGCCGCCCATGCCGGCGGCGAGCGCCTGTTCGGCGCGGCGCAGCACCAGCGTATGCGGGTCGTATTCGTAGCCGGCCGAAATCAGGTCCTGCTCGTCCATCGAGGTCAGTACCGTCACGCCGAGCAGGCAGAGGTCGGAACCCCTGGCGGCTTCGACGGCAGCCTTCATCGCCTTCGGATAGGCGTGCAGCGTCAGCATCGACATGCCCATCTTAACGATGTTCTCGACGCCGGATGCGATGGTGTTGTCGATATCGAGGAGCTTCATGTCGAGGAAGATCTTCTTGCCGCTCTGGGCGAGCTCGCGGGCAAATTCCAGCCCGCCGGCAAACACCAGCTGGTAGCCGATCTTGTAGAAGAGGACGTCATCGCCGAGCGTCGAAACGATCTTTTCCGCTTCGCCAAGTGTCGGAACATCGAGCCCGACGATCAACCGTTCGCGTGCGTTCATTTCATCCACCCCTGCCAGCTTTCGATGGGCGTCCAGTCGCACGATAGGCGCCTGTCCGCAAGAGCGAAAGCATAGAGATTGCCGCCACCGCCGGGCTGATCGCGATCGCGCCCGATCGGCCGCCCCTCAAGGTGGCACTTCAATAATGTCCCGACACCGCCATGGCCGACAAAGGCGATCGGCTTGCCCTGGTCATGGGTCGCGAGGATCCGATCGACGGCCGAGACGATACGCGCCTGCGCATCGCGCGCCCGTTCCCATCCCTTGAAGCTCTCGTCGGGGTGGGCAAAAAACCAGTCGGCCGCCTGCTCGAACTCCGGCGGCGGCAGGAAGCCGGTCGCCGATCTGTCGTTTTCGTGCATGCCGTGGACGATCTCGATACCGATCCCGGCCGAGGCCGCGAGTATCTCCGCGGTCTCGATCGCCTTCGTCTCGTCACTGGAGACGATCCGCTGCAGCTGCGGCGCCCAGGGGAGCTCTGCTGCCTGTCTGGCGCGCGCCGCACCGGTTTCCGACAGTCCCCATTGCGGAACGGGGACATCCGGATCGATCCTGACCTGCGGGTGGGTAATATAGAGCGCGAACATCAGCCGCGGCGATAGATCCACAGCTGGGCTGGCGGGATGTTGCGGACGATGAAGTCGAAATGCTGGATGTGATAGCGCTCCGGCCGGGCGATGATCGGCGAAACCGGACCGTAGGAGATCTGCACCACCGGCCGGCCGGCCGGCATGCGGTCGAGCAGGCTTTCCAGCAGCGCGATGCGCGCCTGCATCGGGAAATTCAGAAGCGGCACGGCCGAAACGACGGAATCGAAGGTCTGTCCCTTCAGCGCCCCAAGCGTCGTATCGAGATCGAAGGCGTCGCCGTTGATGAAGTGGACGCCGGGGTAGAGGCGAACCAGGTGATTATAGAAGTCTGTCGAATACTCGACGGCGACCAGCCGCTCCGGCTTCACGCCGCGACCGAGAATAGCCTTGGTGATGGCGCCGGTTCCCGGCCCAAGCTCAAGCACCGGCAGTCCGGAATTGAGGTTGATGACGCTCGCCATCTTCTTGGCGGTAATGGAGGAGGTAGGGACGATGGAGCCGACGGTTTTCGGCCCCTGCATCATGCCCTTGAAGAAGCGAATTTCCTCATCGAACTTTTTGCCGAACCGTTCTTTCAGCCGCAACGCCATGCCATCCTCCTCGTCAAGCAACAAACCGCTGGCTATCTAATTGCAATCATCCAGCAGTAAAACAAGACCAAACGTCGCAATCTGAAAACTTTGCCCGCCAAATGCGACGCGCGTTTACACGCGCATCGGCATCAGAACGTAGAGCGCATCATCACCGGCCGTGTCGCGAATGAGCGTCGGCGAACCGGCATCGGCCAGCAGAAACACGGCCTGATCGCCGGAAAGCTGCGCAGTGATGTCGAGCAGATATTTGGCGTTGAAGCCGATTTCCATCGCGTCCGTGTCGTATCCGACTGCGACTTCTTCCGTCGCGCTGCCGGAGTCCGGGTTGTTGACGGTGAGCAGCAGCTGTCCTTCGGAAAGCGCCAGCTTCACGGCACGGCCGCGCTCGGAAGAAATGGTCGAGACGCGGTCGACGGCCTGTGCGAACGTCGTGCAATCGACGCGCATTTCCTTATCGTTGCCGGTCGGGATGACGCGCTGATAATCGGGGAAAGTGCCGTCAATCAGCTTCGATGTCATGACGATCGAGCCGATGCTGAGGCGAATCTTGGCGTCGGAAACTTCGACGGTGACCATCGCCTCGGGATTGTCGACCAGCTTCTGCAACTCGCCAACGGTCTTGCGCGGAATGATGATGCCCGGCATTCCCTCGGAGCCCGACGGCGCCTTGACGTCGGCGCGGGCGAGACGGTGACCGTCGGTCGCAACGGCGCGCAGCTTCAGGTCGCCTTCGCTCTCGATCGTGTGGAAGAAGATGCCGTTCAGGTAATAGCGGGTCTCTTCGGTCGAGATCGCAAACTGGGTGCGATCGATCAGCATCTTGAGATCCGTTGCCTTCAGCTTGAAGGAATGCGTGAAGGTGCCGGCGGTCAGATCCGGGAAGTCGGATTGCGGCAGGCACTGCAGCGAGAACTTCGAGCGGCCGGACTGCACGGTCATCGAGCCGCCATCCGTCGATGTCGCAAGCAGAACTTCCGAGCCGTCGGGCAGCTTGCGGACGATGTCGTAAAGAAGATGGGCGGGAACGGTGGTCGCGCCGGCCTGTTCGACATTGGCGGGCGTCGCTTCCGTGACTTCGAGATCAAGGTCGGTCGCCTTCATGTCGAGGTTCTGGCCGTCGGCACGCAGCAGGATGTTGGACAGGATCGGGATCGTGTTCCGGCGTTCGACGACGCGGTGAACGTGGTTCAGCGACTTCAGGAGATTGGAACGCTCAATAGTAATACGCATGGGATGCTACCGCTTTCGACCGTGACTGTCCGGGCGCGCAGGCGCGCCAGAAAATGCCTTTCCGGCTCCATGGCCGGAGGAGTGGACGGGCAAAATGGCAGAACTTTGCCGGGCATTGCAAGGGGTGCAAGGCTTTGCGCGGCTGCAAAGGTGGTTTTACACGATGATCCTCACAGAAATCCGAACCCTTGCCGCGAACGAAGCCTGCGCGCATAAAGGGCCGACGCCAGAGAGGGCCTTTGAAATTGAGTCATGAAGAGACGGCGGGCGAGGGCGGCAAGCATCGCACCTACCGCCTGCACAATGTCAGCATACCCGCGCGCCCGCTTGAGGCGGCGCTCTATCTGGTCGCAACGCCGATCGGCAATCTCGGCGATATCACGCTTCGCGCGCTCGAAACGCTTGCCGGTGCCGATGTGCTCGCCTGCGAGGATACGCGCGTCACTCGCGTGCTGCTCGATCGCTACTGCATTCAGAACCGCCCTTTCGCCTATCACGAACATAATGCCGACGAGGCCGGGCCGCGCCTTCTGCAGGCGCTGGAGGCCGGAAAGTCCGTCGCACTTGTTTCCGATGCCGGAACGCCGCTGGTTTCCGATCCCGGTTACCGTCTGGCGCAGACGGCAATCGACAGCGGATACCGCGTCATCCCGATCCCCGGCGCCTCGGCGCCGCTCGCCGCACTCGTCGGTTCAGGTCTTCCGAATGACGCCTTCCTCTTTGCCGGGTTTCTTCCTGCCAAGGACAAGGCGCGGCGTGACCGGCTCGGCGAGTTCGCGACGACCCCCGCTACGCTACTCTTCTTTGAATCGCCCCACCGCATCGGCGCGACGCTTTCGGCGGCCGCCGACGTGCTCGGCGGCGATCGCATGGCCTCCGTCTGCCGCGAGCTGACGAAAACCTACGAGGAGTTTCGCCGCGGCACGCTTGCCGATCTCGCCGCCCATTATGCCGAGCATGATAATGTGAAAGGCGAGATCGTTCTCGTTGTCGCGCCCGCGGAGGAAAAACCGGCTGACGCTGCTGATGTCGACGCGATCCTTGCCGATCTCTCCGGCACCATGCCAACGGCAAAGGCGGCGGCCGAGGCGGCGCGGCTCACCGGTCTGCCGCGCAAGGAACTCTATCAGCGCCTCCTCGACATGAAGGGCGCCTGATGAGCGATAGCGGCACGAGCGTCAGAAGACAGAAGGCGCTCCGCCGCGGACATTTCTCCGAATATGTGGCGGCGCTCTACCTGCTGATGAAGGGCTACCGCATCGCCGCTTTCCGCTATCGCACCAAGCTCGGCGAGATCGACATCATCGCCCGCAAGGGCGATCTTGCCGTTTTCGTCGAGGTTAAAGCCCGGCGTGAAGAGCGGGTCGCGGTCGATGCCGTTTCTTATGCGGCTCAGAAACGCATTCGCGATGCGAGTGATCTCTGGCTCGCCCGTCAGGCCAATAGCCACCTGCTGTCGCAGCGTTACGATATCGTTGCAGTGCTTCCGGGCCGGCTGCCCCGGCATTTCCCCAATGCCTTTTAGCGGTCTTGCATAGGCGTGCATTTGTAATTTTTCTGTCATACAAATGTAAAGGAGACGTCACGGAAGGCCTCTATTGGCTTCCTCACCCCAATAACTGGTGGAGAGGGTTTATCCATGTTCAAGACGTTTTCTCTGGCCGCCGCTGCGGTCGTATTGTCTTCGTCGGCATCCTTTGCCGCAACCGAAATCACCTGGTGGCACGCCATGGGCGGCGAGCTCGGCCAGAAGCTCGAGCAGATCGTTCAGAAGTTCAACGACAGCCAGACCGAATACCACGTCACCCCGGTCTTTAAGGGCACCTATCCGGAAACCCTGACGGCCGCTATCGCTGCTTTCCGTGCAGGTCAGCAGCCGGCTATCGTTCAGGTCTTCGAAGTCGGCACCGGCACGATGATGGCCGCCAAGGGCGCCGTTTATCCGGTCTACAAGCTGATGGCCGATGAAGGCGAGCCGTGGGATCCGTCGAAGTTCATCGCTCCCGTCGTCGGTTACTATTCCGACCCGGAAGGCAACATCCTCTCCTTCCCGTTCAACTCCTCGACGCCGATCCTCTATTACAACAAGGACGTCTTCAAGAAGGCTGGTCTTGATCCGGAAGTCGCTCCGAAGACCTATGCCGAACTGGCAGAATTCTCGAAGAAGATCGTCGATTCCGGCGCTGCCAAGTGTGGCTTCACCATCACCTACGCTGCAACCTGGCTCGGCCTCGAGAACTTCTCGGCCATCCACGACCTGCCTTACGGCACGCTGCAGAACGGCTTCGGCGGCACCAAGGCTGAGCTCAGCTTCAATGGCCCGAACCAGGCTCGTCTCTGGACCGACCTGAAGAAGTGGCAGGATGCCGGTTACTTCCAGTACGGCGGCCCGGGCGGCGGCCCCGATGCAGCTCCGAAGTTCTACTCGCAGGAATGCGCCATCTATATGGGCTCCTCGGGTTCGCGCGCTGGCGTCATCAACAACGCCAAGGCCTTCCAGGTCGGCTTCTCGACGCTGCCCTACTACGACGACGTCACCAAGGATCCGAAGAACTCGATCATCGGCGGCGCGACGCTCTGGACGCTGAACGGCCAGAAGCCGGAAGTCTACAAGGGCGTTGCCAAGTTCTACACCTACCTCAGCCAGCCGGAAGTTCAGGCTGATTGGCACCAGTTCTCTGGCTACCTGCCGATCACCACTGCTGCTTACGACCTCGGCAAGTCGCAGGGTTACTACGAAAAGAACCCGGGCTCCGACGTTGGCCTCAGGCAGATCCTGCGCGGCACGCCGTCCGACAACTCCAAGGGCGTTCGTTTCGGCAACCTGACGCAGATCCGTGACGTCATCGACCAGCAGTTCGAAACCGTGCTGTCCGGCAAGCAGACCGCCCAGCAGGCGCTCGACGAAGCCGTCAAGGAAGGCAACGCCATCCTGCGCGAATTCGAAGAAGCAAACTCGAACTAAGCTTTCGAGGCTGAAGCCAAGCCCTCCCCGCTCCGGGGAGGGCCTTTCCATATCGGGCGAGCCATGCAGACAAAGCGCACAATCTTCTCGAACCGCGTCCTGCCATATTTCCTTCTGGCGCCGCAGCTCGCAGTCACGTTGGTCTTCTTCATCTGGCCGGCTTTCCAGGCCTTTCGCCAGTCATTCCTGCGCGAAGATCCATTCGGCATGAAGACCACCTTCGTCTGGTTCGCCAATTACACGAAGCTGTTCGGCAGCAGCGATTACATGAACGCGCTCTGGGTGACGCTGATCTTCTCGGTCTCCGTCACCGTTCTGTCGATGGGCGTGTCGCTGCTTTTCGCCGTCTGCGTCAATCGCGTGCTGAAGAGCGGCCGCATCTATACGACGTTGCTCGTCTGGCCCTATGCGGTGGCGCCTGCGGCCGCCGGTCTCCTCTGGTGGTTCATGTTCAACCCCAGCATCGGCATCCTGCCCTATATCCTTCGCCAATTCGGCTATGACTGGAACCATCGCCTCGATGGCAATGACGCAATGATCCTCATCGTCATCGCCTCGGCATGGAAGCAGATTTCCTACAATTTCCTGTTCTTCGTCGCCGGCCTGCAATCCGTCCCACAGTCGGTGATCGAGGCCGCGTCGATCGATGGCGCCGGTCCGTTCAAGCGTTTCTGGACGGTCGTCTTCCCGCTGATTTCGCCGACGACGTTCTTCCTGGCTGTCATCAACGTCACCTATGCGCTGTTCGACACCTTCCCGATCGTCGACTCCACGACCTCTGGCGGCCCGTCGCAATCGACGAACACGCTTGTTTACAAGGTCTATGCCGATGGCTTCGTCGGTCTGAACCTTGGCCCTTCGGCCGCGCAGTCCGTCGTGCTGATGTTGATCGTCGTCGTCCTCACCGTCGTCCAGTTCCGCTGGATCGAGAAAAAAGTACAGTATTGAGGCCCGAGCGATGATCGAGAACCGCCCCTTTCTGAACGTCCTCACGCACTTCATCCTGATCGTCGGCGTCGTCACGGTGGTCTTCCCCGTCTACCTCGCCTTCATCGCAGCCACCCATGGTCCGACCGACTTCATGAGCGGCCTCACGCCGCTGCTTCCGGGCGACCAGCTGGTTGCCAATTTCGACCAGCTGCTGAGCGCCGGAAATTCGGTGGCCGGTGCGCCGCCTTTCGCGCTGATGCTGGCAAACAGCCTGCTGATGGCGGTGCTGATCGCCGTCGGCAAGATCGCCATCTCGATCATTTCCGCATTTGCGATCGTCTATTTCCGCTTCCCGCTGCGCATGGTCGCCTTCTGGATCATCTTCCTGACGCTGATGCTGCCGGTCGAAGTCCGCATCCTGCCGACCTATAAGGTCGTCGCCGATCTCGGCATGCTGAATTCCTATCCGGGCCTCGTCATCCCGCTGATCGCCTCGGCGACGGCAACCTTCCTGTTCCGTCAGTTCTTCCTGACGATCCCGGAAGAGCTGATGGAAGCGGCTCGCGTCGATGGCGCCGGCGCCATGAAATTCTTCAGGGATATCCTGTTGCCGCTGTCGCGCACCAATATCGCGGCGCTATTCATCATCCTCTTCATCTATGGCTGGAACCAGTATCTTTGGCCGATGCTGATCACCACCGATCCCGGCTATTACACCGCGGTCATGGGCATCAAGCGCCTGGCCTCGGTCCTGGACGGCGACACCCAATGGAACCTCGTCATGGCAGGCGTCATTCTCGCCGCCCTGCCGCCGGTCCTCATCATCATCGTCATGCAGCGCCTTTTCGTCAAAGGCCTGGTCGAAACGGAGAAGTGACAATGGCCTCTATCGATGTAGAAGGCGTCGGCAAGATCTATCAGGGCGGCGTCAAGGCCGTTTCGGATGTCGGCATCAACATCCGCGATGGCGAGTTCATCGTCCTCGTCGGCCCGTCCGGCTGTGGCAAGTCCACGCTGTTGCGCATGATCGCCGGTCTCGAGAGCATCTCCGAAGGACAGGTGAAGATCGGCAGCCGCGTCGTCAACAATGTCGAGCCGGCTGACCGCGATATCGCCATGGTGTTCCAGAATTACGCGCTCTATCCGCATATGTCGGTGCGCCAGAATCTCGAATACGGCCTGAAGAACCGCGGGACGCCGCGGGCGGAGATCGATGCCCGCGTCGCCGAAGCCGCCCGTATGCTGCAGATCGAGCAGTATCTCGAGCGCAAGCCGAAGGCTCTTTCCGGCGGACAGCGCCAGCGCGTTGCCATGGGCCGCGCCATCGTCCGCAAGCCCGCCGTCTTCCTGTTCGATGAACCGCTGTCGAACCTCGATGCGAAGCTGCGCGTCTCCATGCGCGGCGAGATCAAGCGCCTGCAGCGCCGTCTCGGCACGACGTCGATCTACGTCACCCACGACCAGCTGGAAGCGATGACGCTGGCGGACCGCCTCGTCGTTCTGAACGGCGGCCATATCGAGCAGATCGGCGCGCCGCTCGAAGTCTATCACACGCCCGCCTCGACCTTTGTCGCGAGCTTCATCGGCTCGCCCGCCATGAACCTGCTGAAGGGTGAGCTGCACGGCGACAAGCTGGCGATCGGCCCGAGCCTGATCGATCTCGCAGGCAATGCGCCGACATCCGGCCCGGTCACCATCGGCATGCGCGCCGAAGATCTGCGCCTCGCCAAGCCGGATGAATACGCCATGCCGCTCACCGTCGAATATGTCGAAGAGCTCGGTTCGCAGCGTCTCGTCCACGGCCTGCTCGGCGACCAGCAGCTGACCGCGGTCGTCTCTCCGGAAACGCCGATGACCGCTGAAATGCGCTTCGTCATCCCGCCGGAAAAGCTCCATTTCTTTGCCGCAGATACCGGCAAGCGGATCGGCAATGGTGTTGCGCAGTCGGCGAATGTGGCTGTTGCCGCTGAAGCCGTGCAATAGGCATCGACAGGATCTGTTAAAATTTTAGCGGCCGCTTGAACGCCTCTCTTACGACTCCTCTGTTATTGCCCGAACATTGGGGTAGTAAACGGGGTGTTTCATGGCCTGGAAGCTTATGCTTGCAAGTGCGGTCGCGATGGCTGCGCGCACGGTGCCGTATGCCGTGGCGATGCCGCGCGGCAAATCCTTCATCGCGCATTCGAGCGATCACCTGCCGATGAAATCGACGCCCATCAATCCGGACTGGATCGTCAGCGGCGACCCGCAGGCGCGCACCGCCGAGCATTCCCGCGGCCACGACGAAGCTTCGCTGACGGCGATCTGGGACTGCACGGCAGGCGAATTCCGTTGGTTCTTCGGCTGGGACGAAACGGTGATGATCCTCGAAGGCGAAGTGCATATCACCGCTGAAGACGGAACCGAGCGCACACTTCGCGCCGGCGACGTCGCCTTCTTCGCCGGTGGCACCTGGGCCAGCTGGCGTGTCGACACCTACGTCCGCAAGGTGGCCTTCCTGCGCAAGCCCTTCCCGAAGCCCGTGGCGCTCGCCTATCGTCTTCGCAACATGCTGCGCAATAGCGGCCAGCAGGGCCTCGCCGCTTGAAAAATCCTTGATCGCGATGCTGCGAAGTCCTTGATTGGCCGTTGCGTTCGACCCTCTTGCGACCTACATCTGTCCGGCATTCAGTGAGGGACGGAAATGGCCAAGATCAAGAACGTAGCGGTCCAGATGGACCATGTTTCGGGCATCAACATCGCAGGCGATTCCACCTTCGCCATGAGCCTTGAGGCGCAGACCCGGGGCTACAAGCTCTTCCACTATACGCCCGATCGCCTGAGCTTTCGCGACGGCCAGGTCTTCGCCTCCGTCGAGCCGATGATCCTGCGCGACGTCAAGGGCGATCATTTCGAGCTCGGCGCGCCCGAGCGTGTCGATCTCTCGACCATGGATGTCGTCCTGCTCCGCCAGGATCCGCCCTTCGACATGTCCTACATCACCTCGACCCATCTTCTCGAGCGCATTCATCCGAAGACGCTCGTCGTCAACGATCCGGCCTGGGTCCGCAATTCGCCGGAGAAGATCTTCGTCACCGAATTCGCCGACCTGATGCCGAAGACGCTAATCACCAAGGATGCCGCCGAAATCCGCCGCTTCCGCGAGGAGATGGGCGACATCATCCTGAAGCCGCTCTACGGCAATGGCGGCGCCGGCGTCTTCCATTCGACCAAGGACGACCGCAACCTTTCCTCCCTGCTCGAAATGTTCGGCCAGCTCTTCCGTGAGCCCTTCATTGCCCAGCAGTACCTGCCTGACGTGCGCAAGGGCGACAAGCGCATCATCCTCGTCGATGGCGAACCCGTTGGCGCCATTAACCGCGTCCCGGCAGAGCACGACAGCCGCTCGAACATGCATGTCGGCGGCCGCGCCGAGGCGACCGAACTGACCGCACGCGAGCAGGAAATCTGCAAGCGCATCGGCCCGGCCCTGCGCGAACGCGGCTTCCTGCTCGTCGGCATCGATGTCATCGGTGACTACATGACCGAGATCAACGTCACCTCTCCGACTGGCATCCGCGAGGTCAAGAAGTTCGGCGGCGCCGATATCGCCAGCCTCCTCTGGGATGCGATCGAGCGCAAGCGCGCCTGATTTTTCAGGACTTTTGTTCTCATTTGAGGGCCTGATACAACCCGCTGCAACCTGAGTGCAGCGGGGACGTGAATCTGTTCATTTATTGTTCTTGTTTTATTCTATTTACTATGCCAGATTGCAATCCGCGGCCATGAAGGGTCGCAATACGCGATGTAGTTGGTTGCGGGGGCAGGGGCATGGTCGCACGCGTCAGTACGGTTGCATTCCACGGCATTGAAGGCGTTCCGGTCGAGGTCCAGGTGATGGTCGCTCCCGGCAAGATCGGCATGCAGATCGTTGGGCTTCCCGACAAGGCGGTTGCGGAAAGCCGCGAGCGGGTGCAGGCAGCGCTCCACGCATCCGGGCTGGCACTTCCGGCCAAGCGGGTCACCGTCAATCTGGCACCCGCCGATCTTCCCAAGGAAGGCTCGCATTTCGATCTTCCGATCGCGCTCGGCCTGATGGCCGCTCTCGGCGCCATTCCGGCGGATGCGCTCTCTGATTATGTCGTTCTCGGCGAGCTCAATCTCGATGGCACGATCGCACCCGTTGCCGGTGCGCTGCCTGCGGCGATCGGCGCCAATGCGCTCGGCAAGGGGCTGATCTGCCCGGCCGAAAGCGGCCCGGAAGCCGCCTGGGCCGGAACGCAACTCGATATCCTCGCGCCGCGGAGCCTAATCGCGCTCGCCAACCACTTCCGCGGCACGCAGGTTCTCTCGCGGCCGGAGCCGTCGATCCGCGCCAATGCCGCAAACCTTCCTGACCTCGCCGACATCAAGGGCCAGGAAAGCGCCAAGCGCGCGCTGGAGGTGGCGGCTGCCGGCAGCCACAACCTGCTAACATTGTGCTACATTAATATGCTGGAATCTCGACATAAAGACATCGAGGGGAGTTGCCACGATGGAGACCAATACGGCGTTTTGAACCCGCTATGAGTTTCCGTGAGCCGAGGCCCGTCCAGTGGCTTGCGGCTGTACAGGCCAGAAATAGAAAGCCCGGCTTGAGCCGGGCTTTGAGCGATAGTATTCTTGAACAGTTATGCCTTAGTGATTGCTAGCAGCACATACAGAAGTGCAAGTTCGCCGTGCAGCAGGAAGTTTTCAAAAGGCAGGTACGCGCTTGCATAGGCGATGCCGATGCTGAGATAGAGGTAGAGGTGCGGTATGTTGATCATGTCCATTCCCTTTCATCTTCACCCATCAGCGGGTGTGACGATCTTTTGGACTTTGCCGAGCACATTGAGGCGTGCTCAAACGTAGTGAAATGTAGCGAACCCTCAATAAAATGTAGTGTTATCAATTATATGGGAAATTTCGGTTCATATTTCGGACGTCTGGTGTACCTTCGGCGCGTGGAGAGGGGTTGGTCGCAGGAAAAGCTAGCGGCCAAGGTTTTCGCTCGCGAAAAAGAAGGCAAATTAACCTCTAATCGGAAGTCTCGGATCGCTGACGAAGATCATGATCCAGCTTCTAGGCGAACCGAGATCAGCGCACTAGAGAGCGGCAGCACCGCGAATCCTCAGGCCGTCACCATTCGCAAATACGCTCGAGCTTTAGGGATCACCCCAGGTGAGATTGCTAACTGCAGAGCCCAAGCTGAACGTGATTCAAATAACGAAGCAAGCCGCTTGCTCCGCGC
Organism: Rhizobium sp. BG4; assembly: GCF_016864575.1. NCBI lineage: Bacteria > Pseudomonadati > Pseudomonadota > Alphaproteobacteria > Hyphomicrobiales > Rhizobiaceae > Rhizobium > Rhizobium sp. BG4. The sequence goes on along the minus strand of NZ_CP044125.1, from coordinate 1,512,538 downwards.
ATCCGACGAAATTCTGAATCCCCAGATTGGGAGCCAACTCTCCTTCGCACCGATCGCCCTATGCGCAGTGCCAGATCGACTTACAAACGTTGGCGGCTTGGTAACTTGGAAGCGCATGTCGGCTGGAACGTATGCCCCGAGACCACACGTTCTTATGCATTTGTTAACAGAATTCAAAGCTTGGAGCGAGACGATCGACTCAGCGCTCGCTCTAGGCGATGCACCCGTTTTCTGGGTTGATGGAAGGTCCGGCGACGGAAAATCTGTTGCCTTGCTGCAGTTGGCTCATCATTTACTAAGTGAAGGCCCAGACAGAAAGTTATTTCAGCTTGCAACTCCAGAAAGAATATCCGACCTCCTTCACTTTCTCACCCACGCCCAGCCAGCGCAAACGCTTAACCTGATTGTGGTCGACGATCCTCATCGACTCGTTGATACCGAGTCTTGGAATCAGGCAATTACGGCTTGCGCGACTGCCGGAACCCTGCGCTTTGCCTTTCTGGCTTGTGGCACAACACCGGAGAGTAAAGAGTTCGAGAATCGGAGCCCATCGACCAAAATAACTCGATGCATGGTGCCGTCCGTGTCGAGCACGGACAGGACGGAGTTGGCCATTTGGTTCGGGCACGAAGACAGCAAAATCGAAGTTGCAGATAATTCCCTTTTGGTCGAGTTTTTGTTTGAATTGAGCATCGGCGAGCCGATTTCCAACTTCGCCCGAAAATTTGGCGAGCGCCTTAGAAGCGTCGGCTTACTTGAGGGTGTATCCTCCGCATTAGTTGCAAACATCTTGGACTTGTTCGCACCAAACACCTTGCTCAAAAATGCTCGACAGATCGCACTCATTCGGCAAATGGCGGAAGTTGATCACCTGCATTTCGAGTTCGGCAATTCGCTTGAAGTCGCTGGCTTTCGAATCGTTCATGGCCGCATCGCATGGCGGCTTTTCGAAATCTGGGCGATGGGAGGAACATCGCACTCTATCGTAGATTTTCTAGCAGAACACTTGGCAACACTCATTGAAGCGGTTCCGAAACGGAACGTCAACTATATAAGGGCAGTTCTCAATTCCATTGAACAAACGCTTTTGACTAAAACTGGAGGTGGCGACAAAAAAAATGACATATCCATGTCTATTTTAATAATGTCTAAATTGGTATACTTGATAAGGTCGAATTCCGACAGTCGATCCTATATTATTCAGCGTTCACTTCATCTTCTAAACCATCCAAAGATGGCAGCAAGCCAACGTAAAGATATTTCGGAAGCAAACGAACGTATTATAGAAGCTGCAAAAATTGAAATTGAAGCAGAGGAGACCAAGACGGCACAAAAGAGCGCTATATACGCGTATCTGATCTACTGTCCACTCTTAGCCAAACATGAACAAGAAATGTATGCTGAGAGATTTATGGAGCTTCTGGCTCGTGAACCTGAGCAGACATTGGGCGCTTTGTCTCGTTTCGCACAGGGTATGCCCCGAGAATATTTAGACAAGCTTATAAATTGGATGGAAAGCTCGCCACCTTATGCGCAAAAGGTGGATGCCGCCGTGCAGATCGTTGCTCGTTTCCAAAAGGAACCACGAGTAATAGACCTTTCGATTCTTATCGCTCAGACCCATGAACATGTCTTAAACTTAGGCTTTCTACTAAATTCGCTAATATCGACTCAGGAGCGGCAGAATGAAGTTGTCGCGCTTGCCGTCGAGTGGATCGAGGTCAATTGGAACTCCAAGTATTGCGGAGGCATTCTCTCCGCAGCTCTGCGCGCTACAAACGGTAGGTATGATATCGTTGCTCTAGCACTGTCATGGGTTGCGGAAAATCCTTATGCTGTGAGTTCAAGTAACGTTTTCGCGACGCTTCTTAGTGTTGTCGGTGGGACCACTTCGGTTATTGCTGAGGCTATGAATTGGCTCAAGTTAAATGATCACCTAGCAGGATGTGCCAATATTTTTGCTGGATTGATCGGGGTCACAAAGGGAAGTCCGGAGATAGTGGCACTCGCACTTGATTGGGTTGACAGATACCACCATTCTTCCTGCGGCAACGTATTGCAGTCGATACTTGAGTTGAGCGATGGCGGCGGCAGAAATAATCTCTCACAGGCGATGAAATGGGTAAGCCGACATCCAAAAACATTATCGTGCTCTCAAATATTAAATACTGCACTCAGAGTTTTTCCCGCTGATGTGGAGGTTCAGGACGCTTCATATATTTGGATAGAGGCCAATTATAATTCGAGAGCGGTGGCGAGTTTGCTCGAGACATTACTGAAAGAATCTCCGAACAGCACAAAGCTTATTTCTTTTTCATTAGATTGGATTTCGCATAACAAGCAATATGCGGTGTGCGGAAATCTGCTGCGGAATATGCTAAACAAAAACAGAGGACACTCCAGCATTATCCTCTCAGCGGTTGAATGGATTTCGAGGTCGCAAGATCACTCCGTTACAAGAGATTTGTGTCGGGCTCTTGCGCCGTGTTGCTGGACTGGAAATGCCGACGCAGAACTACAAATCCTTGTCGCTCGGCGATCATTGCAGTGGATTGATCTGTCGGCAAGTAAAGTAGATTGCTCTCTACTACTCACTGAATTACTCGGGCATGTCGCAAGTAATCAAGATTTGCTCGATTATTGCCGTGAAATTATCATAAGTAGCGCGCTGCTGGTCGCTCGGGAGCCGATAAGTCAAGCTGCGCATATCGAGACGATTGTGAGGCAACTGGCACAGCTCTTTGGAGGCGACGATCGGGTCAAAAATATCTCTAACGATATTGAATAAAACATGTCAGGTTCGTGAGGGTGAAACTATGTGACCAGATGAGCTACGGGTTAACAACATCTCCTGATGGTCGGGCCGCCCGGTTCCGGCAAGTCGATGCTTGCCGCCCGTCTGCCCTCGATCCTGCCGCCGCTGTCGGCGGCCGAGCTGCTCGAAGTGTCGATGATCCATTCGATCGCCGGTCAGCTCTCCGGCGGCAAGCTTTCGGACCGGCGCCCGTTCCGCACCCCGCACCATTCGGCAACGATGGCCGCCATGGTCGGCGGCGGGCTCCGCGCCCGTCCCGGCGAGGCTTCGCTCGCCCATCACGGCATTCTCTTCCTCGATGAGTTCCCGGAATTCTCGCCGCAAGCGCTCGATGCCCTGCGCCAGCCGCTGGAAACCGGCGAATGCATCATCGCCCGCGCCAATCACCGCGTGACATATCCCGCCAACATCCAGCTGGTCGCCGCCATGAACCCTTGCCGCTGTGGTATGGCGGGCGAGCCCGGCCATAGCTGCGCCCGCGGTCCCCGTTGCCAGGCCGATTATCAGGCGCGCATCTCGGGCCCCCTGATGGACCGCATCGATATCCGCATCGATGTCCCGGCCGTCTCCGCGGCGGACCTGATCCGCCCGATGCCGGCCGAGGCAAGCAGCACGATCGCCGCCCGCGTCGCCCGCGCCCGCGAATTGCAGGCCGACCGCTTCATCGCTGCAGGCCTCAATACAATCACCACCAACGCCCGCTGCTCGACATCACTGATCGAGAAATATGCCGAGCCGGATGCCGGAGGTCTCCAGCTGTTGCGCGATGCCGCCGAGAAGATGCGCTTCTCCGCCCGCGGCTATCACCGGGTCCTGAAAGTGGCGCGCACACTCGCAGATCTCGACGGCAAGCCAACCGTCGGCCGCATCCATCTCGCCGAAGCGATTTCCTATCGCATCGCAGGAGAGCGGCTGACCGCGGCAGCGTGAAAGAGCGAATAGTTTGTAGCGAATAGCGAATAGAAAAAGAAAAGCTTGCCAGACGGTGACGCCGAGCAAGCTTCGCTATTCGCTATTCGCTATTCGCTATTCGCTATTCGCTATTCGCTATTCGCTATTCGCTGATCAGCCCCCAAGCCCATCGAACAGCGCCGTCGACAGGTAGCGCTCGGCGAAGGACGGGATGATCACCACGATGTTCTTGCCGGCGTTTTCTTCGCGGCTGCCCACCTTGATGGCTGCGGCAAGTGCAGCACCCGAGGAGATGCCGACCGGCACGCCTTCGAGCTTGGCAACCAGACGGGCGGTTTCCATCGCCGTTCCGCTGTTGATGGTGACGACCTCGTCGTAGATCTTGGTGTCGAGGATGGCGGGCGCAAAGCCGGCGCCGATGCCCTGGATCTTGTGCGGGCCTGGCTGGCCGCCGGAGAGAACCGGGGATTCTTCCGGCTCGACGGCGATCACCTTGATGCTGGCCTTCTTCGACTTCAACACCTGGCCCGCGCCGGTGATCGTGCCGCCGGTGCCGATGCCGGAAACGAGAATGTCGACGCTGCCGTCGGTATCGTTCCAGATTTCCTCGGCCGTCGTCTTGCGGTGGATCTCGGGGTTGGCAGGATTTTCGAACTGCTGCGGAATGATCGCGTCAGGCAGCGTCGCGGCCAGTTCTTCGGCCTTGGCGATCGCACCCTTCATGCCCTTCGGCCCCTCGGTCAGCACCAGCTCGGCGCCGAGCAGCGCCAGCATCTTGCGGCGCTCGACCGACATCGTCTCCGGCATGGTCAGGATCAGCTTGTAGCCCTTGGCGGCTGCCGCGAAGGCAAGCGCGATACCGGTATTACCGGAGGTCGGCTCGACCAGCGTCGTCTTGCCGGGCGAAATCTTGCCCTGCGCTTCCAGGCTCTCGATCATCGCCACGCCGATACGGTCCTTGACGGAAGCGATCGGGTTGAAGAACTCGAGCTTGGCCAGCAGGTTGGCCTTGACGCCCTTTTCCTTGGCGAGCTTGTCGAGGCGCACGATCGGCGTATCGCCGATGGTCTCGGTGATGGACGAATAGATGCGGCCGCGGCCCGGTTTCTTCGACATGCGTGCTCTCCCTTTAAGTGTGTTGCCGAGAGAATAGGGTCAAAGGCGGATGGACGCCAGACTGAGCCCTCCGCCACGGCGGCATCAAGGAGAAAAAATCCTTTTAAAACCGCCGTTTGACGAACGAATTTTTCAGGCTGCGCGAGTGGCGATAAAGGCTGCCGTGCCCGCCAGAATGCCGGCCGCCGTCCGGTTCAGCGCCTGCAATGCGCGCGGCTGCTTCAGCATGCTGCGGGCGCGGGTTGCAAGCAGCATATAGGGGATCAGCACGCTGAGCAGCACGACAAAGGTGGCTGTCAGCAGCAATCCATATTCGCGCAGGCCGATCGCATGGATGTCGATCAGCGTCGGCACCAGCGCCACGTAGAACAGCATTGTCTTCGGATTCCCGAGCGTTACCAGCAGGCCCGAAAGAAACGACATGCCGACGCTGCTCGATTTGCGCGCCGCGATATCCTGCGGCAGCAGCCCCGATGTCCAAAGCTTGTAGGCGATGTAGCAGAGATAGATCACGCCCGCGAACTTGATGACGAGAAAGATCTCGGTGAAGGTCTGCGCCACGAATGCGAGGCCGAGAATGACCGCCGTCAGATAGGTCATGTCGCCCAGCACCAGGCCGAGACCCATGAAGAAGGTCTCGCGAAAATTCGAGCCGAGTGCCCGCGCGAGGATCGCCGTGATACCCGGCCCCGGAATGGCGGCTGCGATGAACAATGCGCCGCTATAGGCAATGAGCGCTGCGATCGTCATTTGTCTCTCCCTGATTGCCGCCTATTTACGACTGTGCGAAATCGCTTTCAAGTAACTTCGAAAATGAACTCATGGGGGATGACATGACGAAGGCCTTGCTGCTGATCGATATCCAGAATGCCGTGCTCGAAGGCATGGGTGCTGACGACCGCGTGCCGGTGATCCAGCAAGCCTATGACGGCGTGACCAGGCGGCTGGCAGCGGTGCTCGGCAAAGCCCGGTCGGAAACCGTCCCAGTCATTATCGTCCAGCATGACGAGGCCGAGGGCGACCCGATCGCCAGGGGCAGCAAGGGCTGGGAAATCAGGGCGGAAGTGGCGCCCTTGCCGGGCGAACTGCTGATCAACAAGGAAGCCTGCGACGCCTTCTTCGAAACGCCGCTTGAGGCGGAACTGCGCAGCCGTGGCATCACCCATCTCGTCATCGGCGGCTGCGTCACGCCCTTCTGTATCGATACATCGGTGCGCCGCGCCGTCTCGCTCGGCTTCGATGTCACGCTGATATCCGACGGCCACATGAGCGGCGATAACGGCGTGCTCGGCTTCGAACAGATCATCGCGCATCACAATGCGGTACTCGGCGGCGTCGGCGCCGGCGCGCATGGCGTCAAGTTGTCGAAAGCCGCCGATATCAGCTTCTGACCGCACGCAGAAGCTGCCCCGGCGTCCAGCCGAGATTCATACCGGCGGCTGCGAGAAGGATGATCGCGGCACCGATCACCTGCAGCGGCTGCAGCGCGTGGCCGAAGGCAATGCGATCGACGGCGATCGCCGCGATCGGATAGATGAAGGACAGCGCGCCCGTCAGATGCGTCGGCAGCTTCTGGATCGCGCCGTAGAGCAGCACATACATCAGCCCCGTATGAACGACGCCCATAGTGACCAGCTGCGACCAGGTTCCTGATGTCGCCGGCAGGGCCGAGAAGTCTACAAAAGGCGCCAACATCAGAATGCCGGTCGAAACCTGGATGAGCGCGATCAGATGCGGCGGCGTGCCCTTCAGCCATTTGGCCGCCAGCGCTGCCAGCGCATAGAAGAAGGCGGCACCAAGTGCCAAGGCGATCCCCAGGCCGTAGCTGCCGGTAACAACACCGCTATCCGGCTTAGCCTCGACGATCGCCATCATGCCCGCGAAGGCAAGCCCCAGCCAGAAAAGCTTGGTGCCAGTGATCTTTTCGCCGAGAAAGGCGGCGCCCAGCGCCAGCAGCATGAAAGGCTGGGTGTTGTAGACCGTCGTGGAGATCGAGATCGACGCATGCGAATAGGAGGCAAACAGCAGCAGCCAGTTCAGCACGATGGCGACGCCGCCAAAGACAGCGATACCGAAGCTTTTCAGCGACAGAAGCCGCGGATTGAGAAGCCCGAGCACAGCACAGATCACGAGCAGGGTGATTGCCCCGAACAGGCAGCGCCAGAACACGACATTGCCGACCGGCTGGCCCGACATCACGACGAACCAGGCGATGCTGCCCGAAATCAGCATCGCCGCTGTCATTTCCGCACTTCCGCGTTTGATCTCGCTCTGCATCGAAACTCTCCCTTGATGGAAACGCAGATTATTGCGCAACCAGAGCCGTCTCTATATCGTGCGACGCAAAAGGGAAGCATCTGGCCTAATAAATTTAGGCGAAGGAGGCGATATGGCTAATTCTGATAGAATAGACGAAACGGACCAGAAGCTGCTGGATGCGCTCGCCGTCAATTCCCGCCTGTCCCTGAAAGAACTCGCCCAGGCGGCCGGCATGTCCTCGCCGAGCGCGGCCGAGCGTCTGCGGCGCCTGGAGGAGCGCGGCATCATCCGGGCCTTCACCATCGACATCGATCCGGCCGCAGTTGGCTACCCCCTGCAGGCGATCGTCCGCGTCCGCCCGCTTCCAGGCCAGCTGCACATCGTCGAGAAGCTCATCCAGGAGATTCCCGAATTCATCGAATGCGACAAGGTGACGGGCGACGATTGCTTTATCGCCCGGCTGGTCGTACGCTCGATGGGGGAGCTGGACCGCATCCTCGACAAGATCGCGGAACGCGCGGAGACCAACACGTCGATGATCAAGTCATCGCCGGTCAAGCGCCGCCTGCCGCCGGTCTGATCAGAAATCCGCCATCGGCGAAAGCATGGCCGGCGCATCCAGCGCCAGACCGTCCAGGCCGCGGATCATGAAATGTGTCCCATGCGCCGAAACCGGCGTGGGCTCGCCATTCCAGCCAAGCTTGTCAGGGCGGAACAGTGCCTCGATCCGGTCAGGCCGAACGCCGAGTCCGCCCAGAATGGCGGCCAGCGGCGGAATCGACGCGGCGAGCACGTCGAGTAGGATCAATGTCCCGCCATCGAGCTTCCAGGCGATAACGGCCGGCAGCTGCTCTATGAAGGTGAGCCTCACATCGGGGTCGAGCTGTGTATTGATCAGGAACATCGCCGGGCTTGAGGCGACGGCAAGCGCATCGGAGACCGGCTCGCGTCGTGCCAACAGGTCCTGCAGCAAGGCGAAATCATCCGGATTGCCCGGATCGATCGATCGGCATTCCGCGGCGCCAAGAGGCACTGGCGCATCGCCGCTGAAGCTATGCATCGGCAGGGTCCGGAAGCCATAGGGCTCATAGAGCGCCGCCTTGTCGGTATAGAGCACGATGGCCTCGAAGCCTTGCGTTGCGCACCAGTCGAGCGCCTTCGTCGTCACATCGCGATAAAGGCCGCGCCCGCGCCAGGGCGGCCGCACCGCGCCGGATTGCAGGCCGGCCGCATTGATCCGGCGGCCGTTGATCAAGAGAGGCACGGCGAAGGCAGAGAGATTGGCGGCCAGCGTCCCGTCCCCCGCAAACCAGCCGAACGGCATACTTGTCGCATCCGGTCCGCCGAGCTGCATCAGCGGCCCGATGTCGATGCCGAACGTGTCATGGAGAAGCGAGACCAGCGCCCGCCACGCAGCGTGGTCCGCAAAATAATCCTGCCGGAAAGTGAGGCCCGTCGTGTCCGCCGCGGCGCTCATACGCCGGTGGAGCCGAAGCCACCCGCGCCGCGCGCCGTGGCGCTCGTCTCGGTAATCTCTCCAACGCGCACCTGGGTAACGGGCGCAATCACCATCTGGGCAATGCGCATGCCACGGCTGATCTCGAAAGGCTCTTCGCCGAGATTGATCAGCAGAACCTTCACTTCGCCGCGGTAATCGCTGTCGATGGTGCCGGGCGTGTTGAGGCAGGTGATACCGTTCTTGAAGGCAAGCCCGGAACGCGGGCGGATCTGCGCCTCGAAACCGTCGGGCACTTCGAAGATGAATCCGGTCGGCACAAGCGCGCGCTTGCCCGGCGCCAGCGTCATCGGTGCGCCCTCATCGACGGCCGCGCGCAGGTCCATACCGGCTGCCCCCGATGTTTCGTAGGAGGGCAGGTCCAATCCTTCGCCATTTGCCAGGCGGACGAGGTTGAGCTTCGGGCGGAGGTCGCTTTGGATGTTCATGGGGGCATTACTTTGCGTCCGGCCGCCGAAGGTCAATTGCAAAGCCCGGCCTAAATCGCTAGATAGCCCGCAATTCCACAGGATTCACATGATGGCCGAAACACTCGCCGAGGCGGTCTCCCGCCGCCGCACATTCGCTATTATCGCGCACCCGGACGCGGGCAAGACGACGCTCACCGAAAAGCTGCTGCTGTTCGGCGGCGCCATTCAGCTCGCCGGTGAAGTCAAGGCGAAGAAGGACCGCATCCAGACGCGCTCCGACTGGATGAAGATCGAGCGCGAGCGCGGCATCTCGGTCGTCACCTCGGTCATGACCTTCGAATATGACGACAACGTCTTCAACATCCTCGACACGCCCGGTCACGAAGACTTCGCCGACGACACCTACCGCACGCTGACGGCGGTGGATGCTGCCGTCATGGTCATCGATGCCGCCAAGGGTATCGAGCCGCGGACGCTGAAGCTGTTCGAAGTCTGCCGCATGCGCGACATCCCGATCATCACCTTCATTAACAAGATGGACCGCGAAAGCCGCGATCCCTTCGAGATCCTCGATGAGGTCGAAGAGAAGCTGGCGCTGGATACCGCCCCAATCACCTGGCCGATCGGCCGTTCGAAGACATTCTGCGGCTCTTACAACATCGCCGCTAACACCGTCCGCGGCTCCGATACCGAAGTCGAGGGCACGCCGGTCAACGGGCCGCAGAGCGTCGCCAACCGCCTACCGGAAAACGAGCGCCAGGCCTTCATCGACGAGACGGAGCTGGCGATCGAAGCCTGCCGCCCGTTCGACCGTCAGGCTTTCCTCGAAGGCCATATGACGCCCGTCTTCTTCGGCTCGGCGTTGCGCAATTTCGGCGTTCGCGATCTCATCAACGCGCTCGGCGAGTTCGCTCCGCCGCCGCGCGATCAGGTTGCGGACATCCGCACCGTCCATGCCAATGAAGACAAGATGACCGCCTTCGTCTTCAAGATCCAGGCGAACATGGACCCGAACCATCGCGACCGTATCGCGTTTGCCCGCATCTGCTCCGGCAAGCTGGAGCGCGGCATGAAGGCGCGCCTGGCGCGCACCGGCAAGCAGCTCGGCCTCACGGCACCGCAGTTCTTCTTCGCCTCGCAGCGCCAGCTGGCCGATACCGCCTATGCCGGCGATGTCGTCGGCATTCCGAACCACGGCACGCTACGCATCGGCGATACGCTGACCGAAGGCGAAGCGCTGGTCTTCCAGGGCGTTCCGAACTTCTCGCCGGAAATCCTGCGCCGCGTGCGCCTGGAAGATGCGATGAAGGCGAAGAAGCTGAAGGAAGCGCTGCAGCAGATGGCCGAAGAAGGCGTCGTCCAGCTGTTCTCGCCGGAGGATGGCTCACCGGCAATCGTCGGCGTCGTCGGCGCCCTGCAGCTCGACGTTCTCAAGGAGCGCCTGCAGCAGGAATATGGCCTGCCGGTCTCCTTCGAAATGTCGCGCTTCTCTGTGTGCCGTTGGGTCTCGTCGGAAAAGCCGGCGGAGCTCGATAAGTTCCTCACTGTCAAGCGCGGCGATATCGCCCGCGATCTCGATGGCGACCCGGTCTTCCTGGCGCAGGACAGCTTCTCGCTCCGTTACGAGTCCGAGCGCTACCCCGACATCAAGATGGACGCCATCAAGGAATATCACGTCGCCAAGGCGGCGTGATACCAGCCGCGCGGGTCACTCCCCGCGCGGATAGCGCTTGCTTTCTTCCAGCACGTTGAGGTCCATGTGGTTGCGCATGTAGCGCTCCGAGGCCTTCTGCAGCGGCTGGTAGTCCCAGGGATAATAGGCGCCGTTGCGCAGCGCCTCGTAAACCACCCAGCGCCGCGCCTGGCTCTCGCGCACTGCGGCATCATAGGTTGGCAGGCTCCAGCGCGCGTCCGCCTGTGCCTTTAGCCGGCTCAACGCTTCCGCATGCCTAGGGTCTTCTGCGAGGTTGGTCAGCTCGTGCGGATCAGCATCAAGGTCGAAAAGCATTGCCGGGTCGGCGTCGCAAAGCGACAGCTTGTAGCGGCCGTCGCGGATGGCGACGAGCGGCGTGATCGAGCCTTCCGCGGCATATTCCATCGGAACCGGGTTGCGGCTGCCGGTGCCCTTGGCGAGCGGCGCCAGATCCTCGCCATCGGTCCATTTCTTCAAGGAGGTGATATCGAGACCGGCAAGGCCGGCGAGCGTCGGCGTCACGTCGAGTGTCGAGACCGGCTGCGTGATCAGCGCCGGGTCCCAGCCCGGAGCGCTGATCATCAGCGGCACCCGCGACGAGCCGTCGAAGAAGCACATCTTGAACCAGAGCCCACGCTCGCCGAGCATGTCGCCATGGTCCGAAACGAAGAGAATGATCGTATCCTCGGCCATCCGGCTGCGCTCGAGCACGTCGAGGATCTCTCCGACCTTCTCGTCGACATAGGAGGTATTGGCGAAATAGCCGCGCCGCGCGCGGCGGATCTGCTCAGGCGTGATGTCGAAAGCCTTGTAGTCGCAGGCTTCGAGCAGGCGCTGCGAATGCGGATCGAGTTCGTCGAAGGGTAGGGCGGGCACTTCGGGGTCGAGTGCCGGGCAATCCTCGTAGAGGTCCCAGAATTTCCGCCGCGCCACATAGGGGTCGTGCGGATGCGTGAAGCTCACCGTCAGGCACCAGGGACGGTCGTCCTGGCGGCGTGAGAGGTCGTAGAGCTTGCGGGTCGCGTTGTAGGCAACCTCGTCGTCATATTCCATCTGGTTGGTGATCTCGGCCACGCCGGCGCCGGTCACCGAGCCGAGATTGTGGTACCACCAGTCGATCCGCTCGCCGGGCTTCGTATAGTCGGGCGTCCAGCCGAAATCGGCCGGATAGATATCGGTTGTCAGCCGCTCCTCGAAGCCGTGCAACTGGTCCGGCCCGACGAAATGCATCTTGCCCGAAAGCGCCGTGTGATAGCCGGCCGCCCGCAGATGATGCGCATAGGTCGGGATATCGGAGGCGAATTCGGCGGCGTTGTCGTAGACGCGCGTCCGGCTCGGCAGCTGGCCGGACATGAAGGAGGCGCGGGCGGGCGCGCAGAGCGGGCTCGCCGTATAGCTGTTGGCAAAACGCACCGAGCGCTTGGCGAGCGCCTTCAGATGCGGCGCATGCAGGAAGTCCGCGGGACCGTCAGGGAAGAAGGTGCCGTTGAACTGGTCCACCATGAGGATGAGGATATTCGGGCGCGTCATGCTGTTGTCCTGCCTGTGTTTCGAAGGCCGTTGCGCTTCGCCTGCTATTCGATCATTTTATTGAACAACGGCTGTGCATCCTTGTGAAGCTGAATTCTTTCGATGCGTGACAAAAGGAATTTTTATGGCTGATCGGCCGGTTGATCTCGGATGGCTGCGCATTCTGGCTGAAGCCGGCAGGCTCGGAAACCTGTCGTCGGCGGCCGAGGCGCTAGGGCTCACGCAGCCTGCCGTCAGCTATCAGATCCGCCGTCTCGAAGAGCAGATGCGGGTCAGCCTGCTGGAGC